>NZ_JAAKOV010000019.1:0-129274 GCF_049171595.1 Aeromonas sp. 603607 | reverse complement strand
TTTTTTGTTTGTTTTTGTCGCTATTGCTGGCTTGGTGGCATCTTTTGGTGGTGGTTTTTCATTTTCTTTCATGGGAGGGGGTTGCAAAGCGGTTGAGTGCATAGATAATGGGTAATGTTGCTTTTTTATTGAATTTAGATGCATTTCATCTGAGAAAAGACGTTGAAATGCCACTTTTTTTAAGTAGAATGCGCCCAATTTGCCAGAAATCTGCCGGGTTCGAGTCCTGTCCAAGACCGGAATCGAGCCCGCAACACCCAGGTAAATTGCTGAATTTAAAGCTAAATAACTGGAGGTTGTCTTGAATCACACTGCATTGCTAGTGCTGGAAGATGGAACTGTATTCAAAGGCGTGTCGATAGGCGCCGAGGGATGTTCCGTTGGTGAAGTGGTTTTCAATACGTCGATGACGGGCTATCAGGAAATCCTCACCGATCCCTCTTATTCCCGTCAGATAGTCACCCTCACTTACCCCCATATAGGCAACACCGGCACCAACAGCGAAGATGAAGAGTCCAGTCAGATCCATGCTCAGGGATTGATCATCCGGGACCTTCCGATACTTGCCTCCAATTTCCGCAATCAGCAATCCCTCTCCGAATACCTCAAGTCTCACAACATCGTTGGCATCGCCGACATCGACACCCGTAAACTGACCCGCATCCTGCGCGAGAAAGGCGCTCAGGCTGGCTGCATTTTGGCCGGGAAACAGGTCGATGAAGCCTATGCTCTCGAACAGGCCCGCGCCTTCCCCGGTCTGAAGGGGATGGATCTGGCCAAAGAGGTAACGGTTGGTGAAGCGTACAACTGGACGACCGGGAGCTGGCAGCTTGGCAAGGGGCACGTCACCCCGGATGCCGACCAGCTGAAGTACCACGTGGTAGCCTATGACTTTGGCGTCAAGCGCAACATCCTGCGGATGCTGGTTGACCGTGGCTGCCGCCTGACCGTGGTACCGGCCAAGACCCCGGCCGCCGAGGTACTGGCGATGAACCCGGATGGCATCTTCCTCTCCAACGGCCCCGGCGACCCCGAGCCGTGCGACTACGCCATCGAGGCCATCAAGGCTTTCCTTAATACCAGCACGCCGGTATTCGGCATCTGTCTGGGTCACCAGCTGCTGGGTCTGGCCTCCGGTGCCAAGACCGTCAAGATGAAGTTTGGCCACCACGGCGCCAACCATCCGGTGAAGAGCCTTGATGACAACACCGTCATGATCACCGCTCAGAACCACGGCTTTGCGGTAGACGAGAACAGCCTGCCGGATTGCCTGCGCGCCACCCACGTCTCCCTGTTTGATGGTTCCCTGCAAGGTATCCATCGCACCGACCGTCCGGCCTTCAGCTTCCAGGGGCACCCCGAAGCGAGCCCGGGTCCGCACGACTGTGCCGGTCTTTTTGACCACTTTATTGAATTGATTAAGCAGTATCGCGCCTAAGAAATAGAGGAAAGAGTTTCATGCCAAAACGTAACGACCTTCAGAGCATCCTGATCCTCGGCGCCGGCCCCATCGTCATCGGCCAAGCCTGCGAATTTGACTACTCCGGCGCCCAGGCGTGCAAAGCCCTGCGCGAGGAGGGCTACCGCGTCATTCTGGTCAACTCCAACCCGGCCACTATCATGACCGACCCGGAGATGGCAGACGCCACCTACATCGAGCCCATCACCTGGGAAGTGGTGCGCGAAATCATCAAGAAAGAGCGCCCGGACGCCATCCTGCCCACTATGGGCGGCCAGACTGCGCTCAACTGCGCACTGGCGCTGGAGAAGCATGGCGTGCTGGCCGAGTTCGGTGTCGAGATGATCGGTGCCACCGCCGACGCCATCGACAAGGCCGAAGACCGCTCCCGCTTTGACAAGGCGATGCGCAGCATTGGCCTCGAGTGCCCGCGTGCCGGCATCGCCCACAACATGGAAGAGGCGTGGGGCGTGCAACAGATGGTTGGCTTCCCCTGCATCATCCGTCCCTCCTTTACCATGGGTGGCTCCGGTGGCGGCATCGCCTACAACACCGAAGAGTTCGTCGAGATCTGCGAGCGCGGTCTGGACTTGTCGCCGACCAAAGAGCTGCTCATCGACGAGTCGCTGATCGGCTGGAAAGAGTACGAGATGGAGGTGGTGCGGGATCGCAACGACAACTGCATCATCGTCTGCGCCATCGAAAACTTCGACCCCATGGGTATCCACACCGGTGACTCCATCACGGTCGCGCCAGCCCAGACGCTGACCGACAAGGAGTACCAGCTGATGCGCAACGCCTCCATGGCGGTGCTGCGCGAAATCGGTGTCGAGACCGGCGGCTCCAACGTCCAGTTCGGCATCAACCCGAAAGATGGCCGCATGGTCATCATCGAGATGAACCCGCGGGTGTCGCGCTCCTCTGCGCTGGCCTCCAAGGCGACCGGTTTCCCCATCGCCAAGATCGCAGCCAAGCTCGCCATCGGTTACACCCTCGACGAGCTGATGAACGACATCACCGGCGGTCGCACTCCGGCCTCCTTCGAGCCGGCCATCGACTACGTGGTGACCAAGGTGCCACGCTTCAACTTCGAGAAGTTCGCCGGTGCCAACGACCGTCTGACGACCCAGATGAAGTCGGTCGGTGAAGTGATGGCTATCGGCCGTAACTTCCAGGAGTCCCTGCACAAGGCGTTGCGCAGCCTCGAGACCGGTAAGACCGGCTTCGACCCCATGGTGGATCTGAACGCCCCGGACTCCCTGACCCGCATCCGTCACGAGCTGCAGGATGCCGGTAGCGACCGTATCTTCTACATCGCCGATGCATTCCGCGCCGGTCTCTCCATGGACGGCATCTTCAAGCTGACCAAGATTGACCCCTGGTTCCTGGTACAGATTGAAGATCTGGTGAAACTGGAAGAAGAGGTGAAAGAGCGCGGCATGGCCGGTCTCGATGCTGACTTCCTGCGCGCCCTGAAGCGCAAAGGCTTTGCCGATGCCCGTCTGGCCAAGATCCTCGGTGTGGCCGAAGGGGAAGTGCGCAAACTGCGTGCCCGCAACAACATCTTCCCGGTCTACAAGCGGGTCGATACCTGCGCCGCCGAGTTCGCCACCAACACCGCCTACATGTACTCCAGCTATGACGAGGAGTGCGAAGCGGCCCCGAGCAACCGCGACAAGATCATGATCATCGGCGGCGGCCCGAACCGTATCGGTCAGGGTATCGAGTTCGACTACTGCTGCGTGCACGCGGCGCTGGCCCTGCGCGAAGACGGTTATGAGACCATCATGGTCAACTGCAACCCGGAGACCGTCTCCACCGATTACGACACTTCTGACCGTCTCTACTTCGAGCCGGTGACCCTGGAAGATGTGCTGGAAATCGTGCGCATCGAAAAACCCAAGGGCGTGATTGTCCAGTACGGTGGCCAGACCCCGCTGAAACTGGCCCGTGCACTGGAAGCCAACGGCGTACCGATCATCGGTACCAGCCCGGATGCCATCGACCGCGCCGAAGACCGTGAACGCTTCCAGTCTGCCGTCGAGCGCCTCGGCCTCAAGCAGCCGGAAAACGGCACCGTCACCGCGCTGGAGCAGGCCGTGCTGCTGGCCGAGCGCATTACCTACCCGCTGGTGGTTCGTCCCTCCTACGTGCTGGGTGGCCGCGCCATGGAAATCGTCTATGACGAGCAGGATCTGCGTCGCTACTTCGCCGAGGCGGTGAGCGTCTCCAACGAATCGCCTGTACTGCTGGACCGCTTCCTGGACGATGCGACCGAGCTGGACGTGGATGCCATCTGCGACGGCACCGACGTGGTCATCGGCGGCATCATGGAGCACATCGAGCAGGCCGGTATTCACTCCGGTGACTCCGGTTGCTCCCTGCCTCCCTATACCTTGTCCAAGAAGATTCAGGACGAGATCCGCGAGCAGGTGCGCAAGCTGGCGCTGGAGCTCGGCGTTATCGGCCTGATGAACGTGCAGTTCGCGGTCAAGGGCGATGACATCTACCTCATCGAGGTGAACCCGCGTGCCGCCCGTACCGTGCCGTTCGTCTCCAAGGCGACCGGTGCGCCGCTGGCCAAGATTGCCGCCCGTGTGATGGCCGGTCAGTCGCTGCAAGAACAGGGCTTCACCAAAGAGATCATCCCGCCCTACTACTCGGTGAAAGAGGTGGTACTGCCGTTTGCCAAGTTCCCGGGGGTTGACCCGCTGCTGGGGCCGGAGATGCGCTCTACCGGTGAGGTGATGGGGGTTGGCAGCAGCTTTGCCGAGGCCTATGCCAAGGCGCAGCTGGGTGCCAACCACGCCGTACCGAAAGAGGGTCGTGCCCTCTTGTCAGTACGTCACAGCGACAAGGCGCAGGTGGTCGATTTGGCCGCCAAACTGCTGGAGCTGGGCTACGAGCTGGATGCCACTCACGGTACCGCGGTCGCGCTGGGTGAAGCGAGCATCAACCCGCGCCTGGTCAACAAGGTGCACGAAGGTCGCCCGCACATTCTCGACCGCATCAAGAATGGCGAGTACACCTACATCGTCAACACCGCCGAAGGGCGGGTGGCGATCCAGGACTCCAAGCAGCTGCGTCGCGCCGCCTTGCAGAACAAGGTGGCGTATACCACCACCATGAATGAGGCGTTTGCCACCTGCATGGCCATCAGCGTGGATGCCACCGCCAACGTCAACTCGGTGCAGGAGTTGCACCAGAAGGTGAAAAACCGCTAAGAGTTTGCAGCGGGCATCAGCCCGACTTGCCAGACGACCAACCCCCGCCAGCGATGGCGGGGGTTTCTTTTTATCTGTCGCTAAGCGTTCGGTTCGGGCCAGGTGAGCCATTGAGGAAGGTTATGAGTTCCGCATCGCAGACAACGGATGGCGCGTGGGGTGGCAAAAGCTGGCAAGGGGAGGGGATGCTGCGAGCGCGGGTTTCAACTGCAGCAGGCAATCCTCTACAATGGCCCCACTTTGCTTGTCAGTGCAGTGCCAGCGGCGCTGCCTGTAGGGCCTACAAAAAATGGACATGCTTATGACCGCTTTGCCTTCCTGTCGTCTTCTTGCCTTCTGCTCCGCCTTGCTGCTGGCCGGTTGTGCCAGTGATCCCGCCTCCGCGCCAGCCAAAGAGGCGAGCGTGAGCAACCCCAAAACGCCGCCTGCCATGCAGCCGCGCAAACCGGCGGATATGAAGAGCCGCATCGTGCGCTTCTTGCCCCGTCAGGTGCCTGACAAACAGGGGTGGGCTAACGACGTGGTGACGGCGCTCACCACCCAGGGGGTGACGGTCAATGATCACAATGTCTGTAGCGTGCTGGCGGTGGCGGAGCAGGAAGCCACTTATCAGGCGGACCCCGTGGTGCCGGGCCTTGGCAAGATCGCCTGGAAAGAGATCAACTCACGGGCAGCCAAGCTGCTGATCCCCGAATTTATGGTGCGGGCCGCGCTATCCATCAACTCGCCCACCGGCAAGAGCTACGCCGAGCGGATCGACAAGTTGCGTACCGAGCGGGAGATGAGTGAAATCTTCGAAGATATGATCAGCATGCTGCCGATGGGCAAGACGCTGTTTGGCAACCTCAACCCGGTGCATACCGGTGGCCCGATGCAGGTGAGCATCGCCTTTGCCGAGGCCAACGCCCGTGGCTACCCCTATCCAATCAAGGATTCCATCCGCCACGAAGTCTTTACCCGTCGCGGCGGCATCTGGTTTGGCACCAAACATATCTTCGGTTATCCCGTTGACTACCCGGATACCCTCTACCGCTTTGCCGACTTCAACGCCGGCTGGTATGCCAGTCGCAATGCCGCCTTTCAGGCCGCCGTCAGCCGTTTGAGTGGCAAAACTCTGGCGCTGGACGGGGATCTGATCCGCTATGACTCGGATCTGCCGGGCAATACCGAGCTTGCCGTCTACACCCTCGCCAACCGGGTCAATATGAGCAAACAAGCGATCCACCAGAGCCTTCGCAAAGGGGATACCGCCGAATTTGCCGAGACCGATCTCTACCATCGCATCTTTACCCTGGCCGACAAGCAAGCGGGCAAGCGACTGCCCCGCGCCATCCTGCCCGGCATTCAGCTAAAGAGCCCGAAAATTACCCGCAACCTCACCACCGCCTGGTTTGCCAAGCGGGTGGATGACAGAGAACAACGTTGCGTGCGGCAGATGGCGACGATTCGGTAAGAAGCATCAAGGGCGGCCAATTGGCCGCCCTTGATGTCAGAGTGAGTTTCCCCTTGTGTGGCAGTTCATGCCTTGCTGTTCCCTGTGAGATTTACAATGAATCTGCATTTGGGGTATCCACTGCATCCCCAAAACCGATTGCCTCGGTTATCCCCCCGTTTGGCGGTACGCAATACCATCGGGTTGCCGCATCTGGGGCATAGTGGATTTGCTTGGGTGAGCGATTCGGTGATGGTTGGCGCGGCGTTCACCACCTGATTGACCACAGGCATTGCAGCTACGGATAAAGGCGGGCGGGGAACCTCGCTGTGACGGGCTTTCAACTGCGCGACATGCTGTTTATGGGTCTGCCAATTGGCGGCCAGTCGTCCCCGCTGGATGGTGTCGATCACTCTGGTGACTTCGGCAGGGGTCAGCACCTGAGTGGTTTTACTCTTGATATAGCGAATAAGCCCGCGGTTCATCACGTTATCCGGCATGGGGGTTTTAAAGGTGCAGTCGCCAATAAAGTAAATAATCGAATGGAGCTGATGATCAGCAAGACCCAGCAAGGATTTGAGCGTCATCAGGTGCAGATAGTTTTGGCGCAGGGGATTTTGAAAGGTATGTCTGCGGCGATAGAGCTGCTGGGTCCAGCTCTTATGGGCCGGATTGCCAAATATCCACCCCTTGATGTTCTTGGTCTCGATCACAAACAGCCCGAAGCGCGAGACGATCACATGATCGATCTGGGTAGTACCCTGCGGGGTCGGTAGGGTCACGTTCTTGAGCAGATGGTACTCCCGCTGGTCGAGAAACAGCCGGATGCCCAAGTTGATAAATGCCTCCCCAACCATCCCCTTAAACCTGGGCGTTTTGATCAGGGTGGCAATCAGCAGAAGGGGCAGCAGATACCAGAGCTGGTCCAGCAGAACCGCAATAACAGGTGTGAAGTCCATTTCAACGCTGTCGTCTGATGTGCAATGGCAACATGTTAACAGTGGGTTCAACAAGCGTGTGTGATCTATGCCACTACTACTCAGCCAGCGCCTGCATTGTTCTGTTTGTTACCCGGTGACGAGATAGTTCAATCGCAAAACCAGATTGAATTGAACTTTTTTATTCGGTTTTTTAAGTGACTGGTGGGGGGTAGGCTAGTCTCTACTGCGAAGCGAAGGGTTTCGCCGTCATTATGACCACAATGAGGATCTGATAGATGGACAAACACGCTAGCGGGGCCGGTCAGTGCCCCTTTGCCCACGGTGCCAATACCTCTGCCAGCCAGGAGCATCAAGTCTGGTGGCCCAATGCCCTCAACCTCGACATCCTGCACCAGCATGACAGCAAGACCAATCCGATGGATGAGACTTTCGATTATGCCGATGCCTTCAACAGCCTCGATTACGATGCCCTCAAGGCAGATCTGCATGCCCTGATGACCGACAGCCAGCCCTGGTGGCCGGCAGACTGGGGTCACTATGGCGGCCTGATGATCCGCATGGCCTGGCACTCCGCCGGCAGCTATCGCGCTACCGACGGGCGCGGCGGTGCCAACACTGGCAACCAGCGCTTCGCCCCCCTCAACAGTTGGCCTGACAACGGCAACCTCGACAAGGCACGCCGTCTGCTGTGGCCGATCAAGCAGAAGTACGGCAACAAGATCTCCTGGGCTGACCTGATGATCCTGGCGGGCAACGTCGCCTATGAGTCCATGGGGCTCAAGACCTTCGGCTTTGCCGGTGGCCGCGAGGATATCTGGCATCCGGAAAAAGATGTCTACTGGGGTTCCGAGAAGGAGTGGCTGGCACCGAGCGGTAGCGAAGGGAGCCGTTACAGCGGCGAACGGGATCTGGAGAACCCACTGGCGGCGGTGATGATGGGGCTGATTTACGTCAACCCGGAAGGGGTGGATGGCAACCCGGATCCCCTGAAAACCGCCCACGACATGCGCGTTACCTTTGCCCGCATGGGGATGAATGACGAAGAGACCGTCGCCCTCACCGCCGGTGGCCACACCGTCGGCAAGGCCCACGGCAACGGCAGCGCTGCCAAACTGGGGCCCGCTCCCGAAGGGGCCGATGTGCACGAGCAGGGGCTGGGCTGGATCAACCACGAGAGCCGCGGCATCGGTCGTGATACGGTGACCAGCGGCCTTGAAGGGGCCTGGACCAGCAACCCGACCCGCTGGGACAACGGCTACTTCAAGATGCTGCTGGGCCACGACTGGTGGATCAAGAAGAGCCCGGCCGGTGCCTGGCAGTGGGAGCCCGTCGCCATCAAGGAGGAAGATCGTCCGGTGGACGTGGAAGACCCCTCCATCCGCTGCAACCCCATCATGACCGATGCGGACATGGCGCTGCGCTTTGACCCCGTATACCGGGAGATCTCCGAGCGCTTTGCCGCGGATCAGGCGCTCTTCTCCGACGCCTTTGCCCGCGCCTGGTTCAAGCTTACCCACCGCGACATGGGGCCGCGCAGCCGCTATCTGGGGCCGGAAGTGCCGAGCGAAGTCATGGTGTGGCAGGATCCGGTTCCGGCGGTGGATTACCAGCTCTCTGACAAAGAGGTGAGTGAGATCAAGGCCAAACTGCTGGCCTGCGGCGTGGCGCCAGCCGATTTGATCGCCACCGCATGGGACAGTGCCCGCACCTTCCGCGGCTCCGATTATCGCGGTGGTGCCAACGGTGCTCGCATCCGTCTCGCGCCGATGAAAGAGTGGGAAGGCAACGAGCCCGCTCGCCTCGAGAAGGTGCTCAACGCCCTGATCGCCCTGCAGGCCTCCCTGAGCAAGCCGGTCAGCATCGCCGACCTGATTGTGCTGGGTGGCAGCGCAGCGGTGGAGCAGGCGGCCAAACTGGCTGGCGTCGATATCGTCGTTCCCTTTGCGCCGGGCCGCGGCGATGCCAGCGCCGAACAGACCGATGCCGAGTCGTTCGCCTTCCTCGAGCCGGTTCACGATGGTTTCCGCAACTGGCAGAAGGGGCACTACAAGGTGCAGCCGGAGGAGATGCTGCTCGACCGTGCCCAGTTGCTGGGGCTTACCGCCCGCGAGATGACTGTGCTGGTCGGCGGTATGCGGGTGCTTGGCACCAACCATGGCGGGTCGGCCCACGGCGTCTTTACCGACCGGGTCGGTCTGCTCAGCAACGACTTCTTCGTCAACCTGACCGACATGGCCTATAGCTGGCAGCCGACTGGCCGCAACAGTTACCAGATCGTGGATCGCCAGAGCGGTGCGGTGAAGTGGACTGCTACCCGGGTTGATCTGGTGTTTGGCTCCAACTCGGTGCTGCGTGCCTACGCCGAGGTCTATGCCCAGCAAGATGGCAAGGAGAAGTTCGTCCGAGACTTCGTCAAGGCCTGGGTCAAGGTGATGAACAATGACCGTTTCGATCTGAAATAAGTCGCTTCAACCCCAATGAGAACGCCAGCCGCAAGGCTGGCGTTTTTTATGGTGGCGGTGATAGCTGCATGGTGCGACTCGGAGGATGCCCCTCTGGCAGCCCGGGTTAGAAGCTCATGGCCAGCCCAATGGAATAACCGCTGGTGTTGTGGCTGAACATGTAGCGGGCAACCAGCCGGGTACGGGTGACAATGATGTCGTACTTGCTGCTGTCCAGCTCCAGACCGGCGCCGATGGAGTTGAGGGAGTCAAAGCCAAGCAACCCCCGTTGCTCCCCCAGATATGCGGTATGGGCCCCCTCCAGTACATAGCGCACCGGTCTGTCGAGCAGGGTCCAGTGGAACAGCGGGGCGCGGCGGCGCAGATAGAGGCCGAGGTTCTCCGCCTCGGCGTGACCACGGACGCTGGTCGAGGTGCCGCCAAAGCTCTGCAGGTGCTGATAGGAGTAGCGCAGTTCGGCATCTATGTCCTGGGCCGGTGAAAAGAGTTCGTAATCGAGCATCAGCGAGCCACCCAGCCCGTACATATTGAGCTGACCCCCATCGAGAAAGTCCAGCGAGTAGCCCTTGGTACGATCCAGCAGCCAGTTGCCGATCCGCAGGTCGCTGGCCATGGTACCGAGCGAGACGTTGGCTATGGGGCGCAGCACCCAGTGGCCGCCACGCGGATCTTTGTGAAGGGGGACATCCCAGCCGATCCCGCCCGAGGCGGTCAGGCTATTCCACTTGGTCGGTATGGTGCGACTCTCGGTACCATTGCTTATCACAAACTGGGGGTCGTAGCGGCTGTAGCCCAGCGCCCCCTCCAGATAGATGGGCACGGCTTCGCTCAGGGTTGCGCCGCCTCCCAGTTGCCCCATGTTGAGCGCAGAAGATTGGCCAGTGCTGCTGCCGATGTCCAGGTTGCTGGCGGTGATGTCCGGCACCACGCTGAAAGTCATCAGCGAGATCACCGCATTGGCCCGTTTTTGCGCCCAGTCCTCCTCCTGATCGTCAAGGTTGTTACTGGCCGCGAGTGACGCCATGGGCAGGGTCGCCGCGAAGAGGGCGCAACCCAGACGGTAAAGCGGGCAGAGCGGGTGTTTCATGGCTGGATTCCCCAAACAAGCGACCTCCTGTCGCCCTGATCTACTGTAGCGAGTTTCTCTCTGGCTGTCTCGACCTGACCATTGGGCTGGGCTATGGGGGGGCTGCGTGGCCATCTACAGAAAATGGTTGATGCAGCTCATGGTTCTGGCCAATGGCAGATGTCGTCAGCGGCATAAGCGAGCAGGCCGGATATAATCAACGCGTTGATAAAAATGACAGGAGTGCGGGATGAACAGACTCGGATTGGCCGGCAAGATGTTGCTGGCAATTTGCCTGCCGTTATTGGCGCTGCTGTTTTTCGCCAGCCACTACGCATACGACAGATATCGGGTGACCCATGAGATGACGCAAGCCCTGCAGCAGCTGGCTGTGGTCGAACGCAGCGCCCAGTTGGTGCACGAGCTGCAAAAGGAGCGTGGCATGTCGGCGGGGTTTATCGGCTCTGAAGGGCGCAAATTTGCAGATGCCCTGCCACGTCAGCGGCAACAGGTTGATGAAGCCATTCATCGCTTTCAGGGGTTGGAGAGGGGGGTTGCCCACGAGCAGGTGGATCTGGCTTTGCGCGAGTTGATGGGGATCCGCAATCAGGTGGACAAACTGGCCATAGAGGCCCCGCGTCAGGTCGCCTTTTATAGCCAGTTGATTGCTTCTCTGCTCAAGGTCGTGGATGAGATTAGTCTGCGTAGCCAGGATGCCGCTATTGCCTTGCAGACCAATGCCTACGCCGCATTTTTGCAAAACAAGGAGCGTATGGGGATGGAGCGGGCGACCCTCAGCAATGTCTTTGCCAAAGGGAGTTTCACCCCGGCTACCTTGCAGCAATTTATGTCCCTGCTCGCTGCCCAGCAGAGCTATCTGGAGCGTTTTCGCGCCGTGGCAAGCGAGCCGCAGCGACGCCTGCTTGAGCAAATTGAGAAGAGTCCGGTGATGGCAGAGGTCGCGAAATATGAGCAGCTCGCCCTCGGCAAGATGACCGAGGGGAGCTTTGGCGTCGATCCGGAGCGCTGGTTTGCCGTGAGCACCGAGAAGATCGACCAGCTCAAACAGGGCGAAGATCAGCTCTTCCAGCAGTTGTTCGAACGGGTTGAGCAGATGCAGGGAGAGAGTCAGCGCAACTTCTGGTGGGGGGCTATGGCGGTGCTGTGCTGCCTGCTGTTGACTACCCTCATCAGTTGGAAGGTGCTGCGGGATGTGCATCTGGGCTTCGTCGCTCTGCATCGCACCTTTTCACGGCTCGTCAATGACAATGATCTGACGGTGAGGGTCAACTGGCAATCGGGTGACGAGCTTGGGGCATTGGCGCGGGATCTCAACCACTTTCTGCAGCATCTGGAAGGCTTGTTGCTGGAGGTGCGCCGCTCCTGTGAGATATTGACCCGTAGTGCCAGCAACTCCAGCGAGGTGATTGCCGAAGTGAATGAAGGTGTGGTGCGTGGTGTCGGTCAGGTTGAACTGGTTGCCACCGCCGCAACGGAAATGGCTTCGACGGTGGCCGAAATTGCTCGCAATGCGACCCAGACCTCACTGGCGACCCAGCAGGCCATTGGCCGTGCCCGGCAGGGGGACAAGGAGGTGGATCAGACTATCGCCGCCATCGAGCAGGTGGCCGGCACCCTCGACGAGACCCGGCTGTTGGTCAACAACCTGCATCAGGATACCGAGTCCGCCGTCGAGGCACTCAACCTCATCAAGCAGATCTCCGATCGCACCAATCTGTTGGCCCTCAATGCCGCCATTGAGGCAGCCCGTGCCGGTGAGTCGGGGCGCGGCTTTGCCGTGGTCGCCGATGAGGTTCGTTCACTGGCTGCCCGTACCCAGCAGGCGGCAGATGATATCGAACAGATGCTCTCCCGTTTGCGGGCTGGAGCCCTTCAGGCGGTGGTGGCCATGCAGTCGGGCAGCGAGCAGGCGGGCCTCAGTGTCAGTGAAGCGCAGCGGGCGGGTCACGAGCTGACCGACATCGTCAATGAGGTGCGCAAGGTGAGTGACATGACGGCACAGGTGGCTACCGCAACCGAGCAGCAGCGCTACGTAACGGACGATATCCAGCACAACGTAATGACCATCCGCGAAGTGTACGAGGCCCATCGCCAGCACTCGGTCACCCTGCAGCAGAATAGTGTCGAACTGGATCAGTTGGCACGGGAGCTGGCTGGACGAATTGCCAGCTTCAAGTTGCTGGAGAGAGCCTCTCCCCACTGATCCATTTGCGCTAAAGCTTGTCCCTCCCTGGCCGATACCCCTTGTGAGATCGTGTGGAGGACAAGCAATTGAACGCTTGGGTGTTGGGGTTGGTCAGCATATCCGTGAGTATGCAGTTACAGGCTGGGGTCACCGAATTTGGTGCCGGTCTGGATCAATCCGTCTGGCGTTTGACCTCCGATACCCAGATTGAGTGTCGCCTCGAGCATCCTATTCCCAACTGGGGAACGGGGGCTTTTGTCAGTCGTGCCGGTCGCAAGATCAACCTCGACTTTGAGCTCAAGGGCAAGCGGCCGCAGGCCCAGACCCAGACGGTGAGTCTTGGCATCATGCCGCCGGTATGGCGCCCGGGAATAGCCGGGCGAGAAGTGAGTCAACTGCGTTTCTATCAGCAGTTCGATGGGCTGGTGGAGGGGCAAACCGCCTGGACCATGCTCGACGAGCTGGAGGGGGGGCGGATGCCGACCTTCCAGTATCGGGACTGGTATCGCCAGAACCGCGCGGTGCGAGTGTCCCTCTCGTCGGTTAACTTTCGGGTGAAATATCAGGCCTTTATCGACTGTCTGAGTGGGCTCTTGCCCTACAGCTTCAATGACATCGCCTTTAGCGTGCTCACCTACGACAAAAACAGCGATCAGCTCTCCATCCCCTCCAAGCGGCGGCTGGCGATGATCAGCGAGTTTATCAAGGCGGACAAGAGTATCGACGTAGTGGTGATCGATGCTTACAGCGATAGCTATGGCGGCCGCTGGCCGAACCTGAAACTCTCCGAGAAGCGGGCCGATGCCATCAAGAAGGTGTTTGTCGATTTGGGGATCGAGCCCGGCAAGATCTCGGTGGAGGGGCATGGTGAGAAGCAGCACGTTGCCTCCAACGAAACCGAACAGGGACGTGCCAAGAACCGGCGGGTGGTGATCAGCATGGGGCGCAATGGCGAGATCTAGCGCTGTCCCCGGCAAAGAGGCATAAAAAAGAGCGCATCTGCGCTCTTTTTTGATCCTGCCATTCGGCAGCGGAATCGGGCAGCTTAGAAGCTGTCACCGAGGCCAGTACCGGCATCTTTCTTGGCGATCAGTTCAATCTTGTAACCGTCCGGATCTTCGACGAAGGCGATCACGGTAGTGCCGCCTTTAACCGGGCCCGGCTCGCGGGTGATCTTGGCACCGGCGGCGCGCAGGGCGTCGCAAGTGGCATAGATGTCGTCCGCTTCCAGCGCGATGTGGCCGTAAGCAGAGCCCAGTTCGTACTCGCTCACCCCCCAGTTGTAGGTCAGCTCGATCACCGCTTCATCCTTCTCGTCACCGTAGCCGACGAAGGCCAGGGTGTACTTGTACTCGCTGTTCTCGCTCTTGCGCAGCAGCTTCATGCCAAGGACACGGGTGTAGAAGTCGATGGAGCGTTGCAGATCGCCGACACGCAGCATGGTATGCAGAATTCTCATTGCTCAGTTCTCCGGGTTGGTGATGTGTACTGCTTTCAATCTCGGTTGCGAGGCTATCAGCTTTCTGGATAGACCTTCTCTTTGTACTCGCAGAGGTCCTCGATGATACAGGAACCACTGCAGCGGATGTTTGCGAGCGAGACAGGTAGGACGGTTGTAGCGCCCAGTCATTCAGCTCTCTGGATAGACCTTCTCTTTGTATTCGCACAAGTTCTCGATGATACAGGAACCACAACGGGGCTTGCGAGCCAGACAGGTGTAACGCCCGTGCAGGATGAGCCAGTGGTGGACATCCAGCTTGAACTCGGCGGGTACCACTTTGAGCAGCTTCTCCTCCACCTGATCTACGTTCTTGCCTACCGCAAAGCCGGTGCGGTTCGATACCCGGAAGATATGGGTATCGACGGCGATAGTGGGCCAGCCAAAGGCGGTGTTGAGCACCACGTTGGCGGTCTTGCGGCCGACGCCGGGCAGGGCTTCCAGCGCTTCGCGGTTCTCTGGCACCTCGCCTCCGTGGCGCTCCAGCAAGATGGCGCAGGTCTTGATGACGTTCTCGGCCTTGGTATTGAACAGGCCAATGGTCTTGATGTACTCCTTGAGCCCGTCCACCCCGAGATCCAGCATTGCTTGCGGGGTGTTGGCCACCGGATAGAGTTTGTCGGTCGCCTTGTTGACGCTGACATCGGTTGCCTGCGCCGAGAGCAGCACGGCGATCAACAGCTCGAATGGCGAGTTGAAATTGAGCTCTGTGGTGGGGTGGGGGTTGTTTTCCCGCAGTCGCTCGAGGATCTCTCTGCGTTTCTGGTTATTCATGCCTTGCGTCCGATCATAGTTCGGTCGCCCGGACGCGAGCCGGGGCAACGTTGCAGTGGGCCACTGTGGATGCTTGTTTGCGGTCCCGCCAGTCGTTGATGGCGTTCTTGGCGGCGATCAGCAGTCCCAGCCCGATAAAACCGCCCGGCGGCAAAATCGCCAGCAGCAGACTGGCATCGGCGTGGAACAGCTCGATGCGCAGGGATTTGGCCCACTCGCCCAGCAGCAGCTCGGCGCCATCAAACAGGGTGCCCATGCCGATGATCTCGCGCATGCCGCCCAGTACCAGCAGCACCAGGGTAAAACCAAGGCCCATCATCAGGCCGTCGAGGGCCGCCAGCAGCGGCGGATTCTTGGAGGCATAGGCCTCGGCGCGGCCGATGATGACGCAGTTGGTGACGATGAGGGCGATAAAGATGCCGAGTGCCTGATAGAGGCCATAGGTGTAGGCGTTCATCAGCAGCTGCACGCTGGTCACCAGCGAGGCGATGATCATCACATAGACAGGGATGCGAATATCTTTCGGCACCCAGTTGCGCACCAGCGAGACGGCAAGGTTGGAGCAGACCAGCACCGCCATGGTGGCAAGGCCCAGCCCCAGCGCATTGGTAAAGGTGGAGGAGACGGCTAGGGTCGGGCAGAGCCCCAGCACCTGCACCAGCGAGGGGTTGTTCTTCCACAGCCCCTGACTCATCAGCTCCTTGAGCTCGCCCTTGCGGCTTTCCAGCTCGGCAATCGGGGCAGCGCCCGTTTCAATCTGTTCCATCTGGTTCATGATGGCTCGACTCCGTTAGTTCGCCGCCGGACAAGCCGGGGCGTTGCTGAGCAGTTCGGGTTGCTCCTGCTGCAGTTTCAGCAGGTTCTTCACCGCCTTGACCACGGCTCGCGGGGTGATGGTGGCGCCGGTAAAGGCATCGAACTCGCCGCCATCCTTCTTCACCGCCCACTGGGGCTCGTTGTCATGGGTCAGGAATTTTCCGGCAAAGCTGTTGATCCAGTCCGATTTCTTCAGCTCGATCTTGTCACCGAGGCCCGGGGTCTCGTTGTGAGCGAGCACGCGCACTGCGGTGATGGTGCCCTTGGCATCAAAGCCCGCCACGATGCGGATCGCCCCGCTGTAACCATCCGGCGCGATCGCCTCCAATGCATAGCCGGTTACCACGCCATTTTTGCTGGCGGTATAGAGGGCTTGCGGCTGATCGCTGCCCAGATACTTCCTGCTGGTCACCTGCTTGCAGCTGGCCACCAGATCGTTGTCATAGCTCCCCTCCGGCAGCAATACCGAGAGGGTCTGCTGCTTCTCCAGCTGCTGCTGGTGGGCGATTTTATCCTTGGTCAGCTCGTTGGTCAGTACCACCAGCGCGGTACAGCCGAGCGCGAACATCGCCAGAATAAGGCCGTTCTTGCGCATGCTCTTTAACATGTCCGGGCTCCGTCAGCTGTGATGGGGGAAAAGGGCAGAAACATCATTGGCGACGAGCTCCATACACTTTCGGGCGAGTCAGCGTGTCGATAAAAATGGGCAACGCAGAGGTTGGCCAGCAGCACTCGATACGTTTCGGCGTTATCGTCTTGGTCATTGGCGACGTGCTCCGTATACCTTCGGACGAGTCAGGCTGTCGATAAACGGCACACAAAGGTTGGCCAGCAGCACGGCGAAGGCGAAGGCATCCGGATAGCCGCCAAAGCGGCGAATGATGTAGACCAGCATTCCGATCAGCACGCCATAGACCAGTCGACCGCGCGGCGTGGTACAGGCACTGACCGGATCGGTGGCGATAAAGAAGGCCCCCAGCATGGTGGCGCCGCTAAAGAGATGGAACATGGGCGTGGCGGTCGCATCCGGGCTCACCAGATAACCGATGGTGGAGGCCGCCAGCAGGGCACCGAGAATGGCGGTGGGAATGCGCCAGTTGATCACCTTCTGTTGCAGCAGGAACAGGCCGCCCAGCAGATAGCCGAGGTTGACCCAGCTCCAGCCGATGCCGCCCCAACCCTCAAACAGCGGGCCGCTCAGGATCTCGCCGGTGGTGAGCCCCTGAGTCAGGCCGGTTTTCAGGGTATCGAGGGGAGTCGCCATGGTGAGACCATCCACCCCCTGCTTGAGCTGGGCCATGCTGTAGCCGTCGAGGCTAAAGCCGGTGAAGATCACCGACGCCGCATCGCCAAAGCCGAGACTGTAGGCGCGCACGCTCTCCGGCGGCAGCCAGCTGGTCATCTGTACAGGGAAGGAGACCAGCAGCAGCACATAGGCGACCATGGCCGGGTTGAACAGGTTCTGGCCCAGTCCGCCGTAAAGGTGTTTGGCGACAATGATGGCAAAGGCCGTGCCCACCACCAGCATCCACCACGGCAGCAGCGGCGGCAGGGAGAGACCGATCAGCACGGCGGTGAGCGCCGCACTGCCATCCATCAGGGCTGGCTTGATGGCGCGGCCACGGAGCTTGAGCACCAGCGCCTCGCACAGCAGCGCGGTCACCAACGCCAGCAGGATCTGGATAAAGGAGCCCCAGCCGAAGAACCAAGTCTGGGCCAGCAAGCCCGGCACGCAGGCCAGGATCACCAGCAGCATCAGGGTTCGGGTCTGTTTGCGGTTATGGGCAAACGGCGCAGTCGCAATATTGAACATGAGTCTGTCGATTACCTTGTGGTTGTTCGGTCGGCTGACGGGGCATCTTCAGCGGCTGTCTCTGCGGCTCTGGCTGCCTCGGCCGCCAGCTTCTTCGCCTTGGCGCGGGCCACTGCGGCTGCAATGGCCGCTTTTTTCGGATCAACCGGGGCGTCAGCCACAGGGGCGCTCGCTTCAGGAGCCTCTGTGACGGCAAGTGGTTGCTCACTGCTGGCAGCATCGCTTTGCATCGGCTCAGCCGGTGCGCGCTCACCCTCAGTTCCGGCACTCTCTACCTGAGTACCGGCACTTTCTACCCCAGCACCGGCATTTTCTACCTCAGCACTGGTACTTGCGCTCTGCTGGGCCAGCTTTTTGGCCTTGGCCCGGGCGATGGCTGCGGCGATAGCGGCCTTCTTGGGATCGACCGCTTCACTTGCAGCCGTATCGCTTTGGCTGGTGGTTACTTCGCTCTTGGCTACCGTCATGTCGCGGGTCTGTGCGCTGGCAGCTGGCTCACTCTTCGCATCCTCAGCACCGGCACTTTCACCCTGCTGGGCCAGCTTTTTGGCCTTGGCGCGGGCAATGGCAGCGGCGATAGCGGCTTTCTTGGGATCAACCGCTTCGCTGGCCGCAGATGGCGCATCGCTTTGGGTTGCAGCGGATTCGCTGGTGCCTGTGTTTGCAGTCAGATCGCCCTCAGCGCTGTCACCCTGCTGGGCCGCCTTTTTGGCTTTGGCCCGGGCGATGGCAGCAGCAATAGCGGCTTTCTTGGGATCAACTGCTTCGCTGGCAGCAGATGGCGCATCGCCTTGCGAGCCTGCGTCGGCTACCGCGCTGTTGGCTGCGCTTACCGGCTCGCCACTGGCCTCGGCCTTTTTGGCTTTGGCACGGGCAATGGCGGCGGCAATCGCCGCTTTTTTCGGATCAACCTCTGCCTTTTGCTGATCAGCATCTACCTCAGGCGCAGCAACGGCTTCGGCAGTCACAGGCTCGGCGATATCGCCAGCCTGAGCGGCCTTTTTGGCCTTGGCGCGGGCCAGTGCGGCGGCGATGGCCGCTTTCTTGGGATCGCTGGCGGGGTCAACCGCCTCGGCGGGTTGCGCCGCAGCGGCTGTTTCGCTGTTTGCGCTCTCCGCCAGCTTGGCGGCGCGGCGCGCCTCCGCTTCCCGTTTGCGGGCTTCGCGGGCGGCAATCACCGCGCTGTTGTCAGGCAAGCCCTCGGCGGTGGCGGTAATGGCAGTGATGGGCGCATCCTGCTTGGCCTTGATGCGGGCCAGTGCCGCTGCCACCGGATCTTCCCCGCCTGCGGCCGTCATGGTCTGACGGCGCTGGGCGGCGGCTTCGGCGTGGCGCGCTTCACGGGCCGCTTTCTCCCGCTCGAAACGGGCCTGCTTGGCCTCGAAACGCTGCTTGGCACGCTCGGCTTTTTCGGCCTCGGCACGGGCTTCGCGAATGTCGTCTTTGGCAATCTTGTAGTACTGCACAAGCGGGATCTCGCTCGGGCAGACCCAGGCGCAGGCGCCGCACTCAATGCAGTCCATCAGGTTGAGCTTCTCGGCCTTGTCATACTCCTTGGCCCGGCTGTACCAGTAGAGCTCTTGCGGCAGCAGAGTGGCCGGGCAGGCATCGGCACAGGCGCTGCAACGGATGCAGGGCTGCTCCGGGCCGGGGGCGGGCAGTTCGGCCTGCGTCGGCGCCAGCAGGCAGTTGGTGGCCTTGACCACAGGCACCATGGCGTGGGGCAGGGTAAAGCCCATCATGGGGCCACCCATGATCACCCGCTGCTCCGCTTCCGGTTGCAGCTCGAAACGCTGCAACAGCCAGCGCACCGGCGTACCCAGGCGTACCCAGGCGTTGCCGGGTTTCTTGAAGCTGTCCCCGGTGAGGGTGACGATCCGCTCGATCAGCGGCTCGCCGTCGATAATGGCGCGCTTGATGGCAAACACGGTGGCGACGTTGAGCACCATGATGCCGATATCGACCGCGCGGCCCCCCTTGGGCACCTGACGGCCGGTGAGCAGTTCGATGGTCTGCTTGGCACCGCCCGAGGGGTACTTGGTCGGCACCGTCTTGACCAGCACATCTTCATCGGTGGCGTGGCGGGTCAGCTGCTCGATCGCCTCGGGCTTGTTGTCTTCCACTCCGATCAGGGTGAGTTTCGGTTTGAGCAGGTGCTTGAGCACCCGGATGCCATCCATGATTTCGTCGGCGTACTGCTGCATCAGCCGATCGTCGGTGGTGATATAGGGTTCGCACTCCAGCCCGTTGACGATCAGGATCTCGGTGAGCTGGCCGCGGCCGTCGAGCTTGCTGTGGGTCGGGAACACGGCGCCGCCAAGGCCCGCTACCCCTGCCTGCTGGATGCGTTCGAGCAGCTCGCCCCGCTCCAGATTCCAGTAATCGGCTTTGCCATTGCGCTCGCCCCACTTATCCTCACCATCGGGGGTGAGAATGACGCAGAGATCGCCGAGTCCGGAGGGGTGGGCAACCGTGTGGTTGCCAATCTCGGTGATGGTGCCGGAGGTGGAGGCATGGACAGGGACGACCCGCCCCTTGGCATAACGGGTCAGCGGCTGCCCTTTTTTGACCTTGTCGCCCACCTGCACCAGCAGATCGCCGGCGGGGCCTGCGTGCTGGCGCAGCGGAATGATGAGGCGCGGTGGCAGACCGGCGTCTACCACCGGGCTCTGGCTTGATTGCAGCTTGTTGTCGGCGGGGTGAATGCCACCGTGAAAGTCCCAGAGCGTGCCGGCTTTGATACGTTCGAGTAAGGAATGCATGGTTGCTCCGCTGTTTATTCCACTATCTTGACCGGAATCTTGCCCGGAACATGCACGTTATTGAGATCCCACTTCCAGTTATCGACCGTGGTGGGCACCGGGATCATCTCGATGCAGTCGGTCGGACAGGGATCGACACAGAGATCGCAACCGGTGCACTGGTTGGCAATCACGGTATGCATCGCCTTGGTTGCACCGACGATGGCATCCACCGGGCAGGCCTGAATGCACTTGGTGCAGCCGATGCACTGATCTTCGTGGATAAAGGCGACCTTTTTGACCGGCACGGCGGCCTCGTCACTGCCCCCCAGTGGCTGGGGCTCGACCCCCATCAGATCGGCAATCTTGCGCATGGTGGCCTCGCCACCGGGTACGCACTTGTTGATCTGATCGCCGTTGGCGAGCGCCTCGGCGTAGGGTTTGCAGCCGGGATAGCCGCACTGGCCACACTGGGTCTGGGGCAGCAGGGCATCGAGCTGATCGACGATGGGGTCTGCTTCCACATGAAACTTGACGGCGGCAAAGCCCAGGATAATCCCGAACGCCAGCGCCAGCAGGGTGAGCACCAGAATGGCAAAGAGAATATGGATCATGGTTATATCTTGATAAGGCCGGTAAAGCCCATAAAGGCCAGCGACATCAGACCGGCGGTGATCATGGCAATCGACACCCCGCGAAACGGCGCGGGCACATCGGCGGCGACCAGACGCTCGCGCATGGCGGCAAACAGGATCAACACCAGCGAGAAGCCGGTGGCGGCGCCAAAGCCGTAGATCACGCTCTGGATAAAGTCGTGTCGCTCATTGATGCTGAGCAGCGCCACCCCGAGCACCGCACAGTTGGTGGTTATGAGCGGCAGGAAGATCCCCAGCAGGCGATAGAGGGTCGGGCTGCTTTTGCGCACCACCATCTCGGTAAACTGCACCACCACGGCGATCACCAGAATAAAGGCGAGGGTGCGCAGATAGGCGATATCCAGCGGCAGCAGGATATAGTGCTCCACCAGATAGGAGCTGGCACTGGCGAGGGTCATCACGAAGGTGGTCGCCAGCCCCATGCCGATGGCGGTTTCCAGCTTGCCGGAGACCCCCATAAAGGGGCAGAGGCCGAGGAATTTCACCAGCACGAAGTTGTTAACCAGCACGGTGCCGATCAATAAAAGCAGGTACTCAGTCATCAATTACCGTCACTGAAAGTCGGATTATCGGGGTTTGAAGGCGGGCGGTATTATCTGACGTTAGGGCCAGTTAAACAACCGCAAGGCCGCATGGTTATTATGCAACTGGATAATTTTGCCGGGGTTTTGGGCGAGAATCCGGTGGGTTTTGCGCCATATCCCCACCGGGTGAGAAGCCTTACTAACCAACAGCCAGTTTGGCGGCTTCTTTCCACATAAATGGCGGCATCGGAGTAGTGAGACGCCATTTAATGTTCATTGGTTGGCTGCCAGTGTGGGATACGTACTCCACCTCACCAAAGTTCACAAAGCCAAGGGTACGGCCAAATTCATCTTTGCTCTGCTCGCGGACGAACAAAAACAAGCGCTTACCTTCTGCTCTGTGGTTGATGTAACTCAGCCCCTTACCCCGTTCTGGGCGAGCGCTGTTTTGGCTCTGCCAATGAAACAGCGACTCGTTGATGGCGTAGTCGTGATAACGGGTAGTGGGGGAGAAGTGCTGCTCCGTTTTGTTCAAGGTCACAAACAGCAACTCGATATTTTGCTCTGCGATGAGATAGACCCCTTCGCGAGCCGTGGGTTGTTGCGCGAAGGTGGTTGCGCCAAAGCCAACCAGCACCTGCTCTCTGGCATAACGGGCATGCAGTTGCAGTGGATTGTCAGGAAGGTCGGGCATGGTGCTTTGTTCGTGCTTCACCCGGTTGATCAGCATGGGCAACAGATCTGCCAGCTCG
Organism: Aeromonas sp. 603607; assembly: GCF_049171595.1. Classification (NCBI taxonomy): domain Bacteria; kingdom Pseudomonadati; phylum Pseudomonadota; class Gammaproteobacteria; order Aeromonadales; family Aeromonadaceae; genus Aeromonas; species Aeromonas sp. 603607. Next base: position 106,910 of record NZ_JAAKOV010000019.1, on the reverse strand, counting down.
GCCCTTAATTCAGGTTGATTGAGTTGTTTCAGGCTGTGCGCCAAGGAGTTAAAGCCTGCGTTAGGGCCGCTCTGTTGCCAGAAGTCGTAATGGCACATCAAGGCCATCCGTTCATCGTGTTCGGCCGTTAAAGTAAAGGCGTCTGCCACCAAGGTTTGTAAGAATTTCAAGTAATGGAGCGCATCGCAGCCCAATAGCCGGGTTTTGATGGCCCGGGTGTAGAGGGTGGATAGTTTCTCATCGCTCATTTCAGAAACGCTATGGTTGTGGGCCTGTTTGACCAAGGCACTCCAGTTACCGCGCTTGTAGATCTCCTCAAGGCTGATGTGAGGGTAAAACTTCAAAAAGTTTGCCAGCGTCAGCGGTAAATCACAGTCATGCGTGAAACGGCGGATCAGGCCCATGAGGCGCGAGGTATTGAGAGTCGCCCTCTTGATATTGTTCAGAATGAACTCTTGGGTCTGTTTTGAGAGTTCGATGCGGCAGCCCAAGGGGGCGTGAGGGAAGCCTTGTTTGATTTCGTGGCTGATCGCCTTATTGGTTTTACCCACCAGAGCCCGGAATTTTTGGGCAAAGTCATACTCAGCATGGGCATTGCCAACAAAGTCCAACACGGTGCAGCACTCTTTATCGCTCGCCAGCCGCAGGCCCCGCCCTAATTGCTGTAAAAAGATGGTCAGGCTTTCCGTTGGTCGTAAAAACAGCAAGGTATCGACTTCTGGGATATCAACCCCTTCGTTAAAGATATCCACCACGCAAAGAATGTTGGTCACGCCGGTACGCAAATCTTGTTGTTTACTATGCCGCGCGTCTCGGTTATCGCTGGTGAGAATGTCAGCCTTGATGCCCTTCAGTAAAAAGGCCTTGCGCATAAAATCGGCATGTTCACGGCTCACACAAAATGCCAGCGCTTTAATCTTGGTAATATCGGTGACGATCTCAGCGAGACTCTGGACGATTTTCTGAACCCGGCTGTTATTTTTAGTGTAAATATTGGTCAGTGCAGTAATGTCATAACGGCCATTTTTCCAAGCGACTTGGCGCAAGTCAGTATCATCATCGATACCAAAATATTGGAATGGACAGAGATGGCGACGATTAATGGCCTCTGGCAAGCGGATCTCTGCTGCGATGACACCACAAAAGTCGGCAAGAATATCACCGCCATCATGGCGCTCTGGCGTTGCGGTCAATCCCAGCAGAATGTGAGGTTCAAAGGCGGCGAGCAAACCACGATAACTGGCCGCAGCAATGTGATGAACCTCATCGATGACGATGTAATCGAAATAGTCTGGGCTAAGGCGCAACGTAGCCAGCTGGTTATTTAAGGATTGCACCGAGGCAAATAGCTGACGGTAATGGGTCGGCACGGCGCCGCCGACTAAGAGTTCGCCAAAATTGGATTGCTTGAGCACACCGCGGTACGAGGCTAATGCTTGGCGCAAGATCTCCTCTTTGTGGGCGACAAACAGGAACTTGGCATCGGGTTTGGTTTTCAGAAAACGCGCAAAATCAAAAGCGGAGATCAGGGTTTTCCCTGTACCGGTGGCCGCAACCACCAAGTTACGGAAGCGCTGGTGTAAAGCGCGCTCCATCGCCAATTGTTCAAGGATCTCCAGTTGATGGGGAAACGGCGTGATATCAAAGAAATAGGCAGGGCTATTTTTGTCCCCATCCCCACGGGCCTCTTGCAGTGCATGCTGCAATTTTGTACGGCTTTCGAGCTTGCCATCAAACAGCTCAAAATCATCGGATTCCCAATAGGTTTCAAAGGTACTCAGGGATTTCTCGATAATATGAGGGATCTCTTGCGAGGTGATTTTTAGGTTCCACTCCAAGCCGCTGGTGAGGGCAGAGTGAGAGAGATTGGAGGAACCTATATAGCCGGTATGAAAGCCGGTATTTCGGCAAAAGAGATAGCTCTTGGCATGCAACCGCTCGCGCTGGGTGTTATAGCTGAGTTTGACTTCGGTATTTGGGAGGTTGGCTAAAAATTCAACTGCCTTGGCATCGGTCGCCCCCATATAAGAGGTAGTAATTACTTTTAATTGGCGGCCGCTGTGAGTGAACTCTTCCAGCTCATGACGGAAAATCCGGATACCTGCCCATTTGATAAATGAGACCAGCCAGCAGATGCTATCTGCCGATAAAATTTCCCGTTTAATCTCCGACTCCATCGACAAACCCGCATTGCTGCCACAAAACAGTTCGCTCTGAGTGAGACCTGTCAGAGGGAAAATATCCTCGGCATATTGCTTTAAATTGGCGGAGATGGGGTTATCCAACTGGTAGAGTGCTGTCAGAATTTTTCCCTGACTATCGATGAGGTTCTCGCCAATAAAGTCTGGGTCTTGGGTGCGATCCTTTAGCCAAAGCAATAACTGGTTAGCCAGCTCAATCTGCCGTTGCAGCTGATCCTCTCCAGTTACCGAGCCCACCGCATATTCCAAAACCCGGCTCAGAAATCTGGATAACCAAACTGCCGCTTCGGCAGGCTCAAGTTGGCGTTCCCCCACGTAAAAGCGCTCGCGGTCGAGTCGAGATGTCAGCAGTTGAGTAATGAGCTGTTCATAAATACCGCATTGTTGCATCGCACTTTAGCCTTGAACGTTGTACATGAGGGTGGCGAGAAGAGTATCATTTTTTCCAACCAAATCAGTAAGCTGTTGTCGCCTGTTACTCGTTTGAAAATCGCCCCGGTTTTCGGTAATAAAGCCCGGCAGTGACAACCACAGGGAGGTGGTGATGGATCCGGTTTCCTATCTTTTTTCGGCTTATCTCAATCTGGTACAGCAGCAGGTTGCGGATATCTATGGCACTGAGGCCAAGACGCTGGTGGTGCAGTATGAGGGGGAGTCGGTCCCGTTCTCTTTTCAGCTGTGGCAGATCCAGCAGCCGAGCGTTTGTCGTCCCTACCAGCAGGATGTTCGGCGTTTTAGCCAGTGCACGGTCAAGGCGTCCGCCCTGTTTCACAAGCTGTGCGATGACTTGACCCGGCAGGATGACAGCAGTTGGCAACTGCCCAAATTTCGCACCATGTACTGCTCGGCGGCTATCAGTTATCGGCCGATGATTGCAGAGATTGGGGATGCCAAGCAGAGTCCTGCCAAGCTGGCGGAGCGCGCCTGCAATCAGGCGATTCTGGCGGCAATGGACAGTGACGATGAAGCCCTGCTGGCCCAGCGGGAGAAAGCGTGCGCAGCGGTGCAGTAAAGCGAATTTATCTGACCAGATCATTTGCGCTCGCTTTGCGCGTCACGACACACATGGGCTTCCCCTTGCCGGGTATGATGGGGTTGCCCGCCGTGGCGGCAACAGCCGGATGTTTGCGGGTATATGCCGGTCACATCAGCCAGATCACCACCAGGAGGTAACCATGATCAGCCATATCGACCATCTGGTATTGACGGTCAGTGATATCGAACGGGCCGTGGAATTTTACAGCTCGGTGCTCAATATGGAGGCCATTACCTTCGGTGCGGGGCGCCGGGCGGTAGGGTTTGGCAACCAGAAGATCAATCTGCAACTGCCGGGGCAGGAGCCGCGCAATCGGGCGCAGGTGGGGTCGGGAGATGTCTGCCTTATCACCCGCTGGCCGCTGGAGCAGGTGATGGCCCAGCTTGCCTGCCACGGGGTGGAGATTGTCGAGGGGCCGGTGACCAAAAGCGGTGCCTGCGGGCCGATAGAATCTGTCTACTTCCTCGACCCTGACCAGAACCTGATAGAAGTCAGCATCTATCCCTGAGCCCACCAAGTCATCACTCCCATCGCCATCATCAATAGAAAGGGGCCGTCAATTGACGGCCCCTTTCTTGTATCGCTATCACGCCAAGCACCGTCGGCCGCTTGGCCGATGTGGCAGAGTCGCCCTAGAAAGGCGCGCTGCTCTCGTCGCTCTCCTGTAAAAACTGCTCCAGCTCGGCCTGATAGGCCGCATCAGGTTGACCACTGCTGGCAGGGGGTACGGCGGCAGGCCGGACGACGGGAGGGGCGGTGAGGGTCTCCATCACCCGCTGCTGCAGATAGGGGTAGAAGGGGTTGGAGGAGGTGCGGGTGAGGGCACCGGGGTTGACGATCAGCACTCCGCGCTCGCCACGCAGGGCCAGACCGCCGAGATTGATGCCGTATTGCTCCCGCTGCTGCGGGCGCGCTGCCATGCCATAGAGGGGGTCGTCCATAGGGAAGGGGAGCGCCACATGGGAGAGGGAGTAGATCTCTCTGGGATAGTCGATACCCAGCAGGCGAACCTGCTCAGGCTGGTCGGCGCAGGCCAGCGTTCTGGCCTGCGTTGCGGGGGCGGTTGGCTCGACATTGCCCACCACGGTGAGGCGATAGTGCCCGGGGGCGTTTGGCAGCAAGCGGTGCAGCGCCAGCTCGGAGGCCGAGCTCATCAGCGGGCCAAACAGGGTGCTGCGGTTGATATCAAACAGCACCAGTTCGCTGCCGTTGGCAGGCAGGTAGTGGTAGAGATCGGCAATGATGGAGCGGGTGCTGACGGTGTAGTCCATCACCGACTGGAAGGTGAGGGCGGGGGGAAACGCCGCCAGCTCGCCACTGGCGGCCAGTTGGCGCACCTGCTGCTGGATGGCGTGGGTCAGGCGATAGGACTGGCGCGCCCCGTTGACCGGGAACGAGTTGTATTTGAACGGGTTGAACTCCGGCATGGTGTCGAGCCAGGCGGCGCTGGCAAAGGCGGGCAGCAGGGCAGGGACCGCCTTGAGCCCGGCGAAGCGGGCAAAGCGGGTCACCCCGATCATCGGGGAGATCAGTACCAGCCGATCCGGTTTTGCCAGCGTGCCGCTCGGGTCGGCCAGCGCATCGAGCGCATATTTCACCGCCAGCGCGCCGCCGTTGGAAAAGCCCACCAGATGCAGCGGCCGCTTGCCCGGTGCCAGCAATCTGGCCTCCCGCACCGCCAGTCGGGTGGCGGCCAGCCAGGTCTCCCAATCCACATCCACGAGGCCAGCGGGCACAGTGCCGTGGCCGGGGATCCGCAGCCCCAGCGCGATAAAGCCCTGCTGCTGATAGCGTCTGGCCAGATGGCGCAGGCTGTAGGGGGAGTCGGTCAGGCCGTGCAGCAGCACAGCAACCCCTTTGACGTCCCCCTCGGGGCGCAGCAGGTAGGAGCGGTTCCAGTTCTGCTGAAAGCGGGCGGGATTGATGGGCGCGTCCTGATAGTAGCGATTGCTGGCCAGTTGCTGCTCCGGCGGCGTCTTGGCGACCACCTCGGTGGCCACCAGCTCGAACAGCTCTGCTTCGCGGGTCAGATAGGCTTGCCAGTCGCTGCTATCGAGCTCATCGGCGCTGAGTTCGGGGGGCACCACAGTGTGCCACAGTTGTAGCGGCGCTGCCTGCCAGGCGAAGTAGGCGATCACCGCCCATGCGGTCAGCAACAGCAGCAACAGAGTTAGCAGAGCACGGCGAACAAGGCGGCGAGTGTGAGCCAGCATGGTGCAATCCTTGGCGATAGGGGGGGGCCGCCTTTGGGCGGGCGAGTTCGGTGCAGCACATTGGGCGCTGCCAATCGGCTTAAAGCCTAATGGAAACAAGGTGATATGTATAGTTGATGGCGTTCGGCCGCGCTGGCTGTGGGCGCCTGATCCCGCCGCTTACATCAGGCTGGCCGTTCGAAGGCTGCATCGCGGGCCATCTGGCGGCGTGAACTTGTCCGCAGATGCCCGCTTGGGCGCTGCGGCCCTGCAACTATCTGCCCCTGAAAGGGGGCAATTATGCTACTGTAGCGGCGTTTTTTGATGGATAAGCTGGCATTGGCCTTTTTTGAAGATGGAATGGTATGCAGAACTTTGACGTAGTGAATTGGCTGATGCAGCAAACAGCCTCCCCGGCACAGCCGGAACAGGCGATGGCACAACCGGGCGCGGCCCAGAACCTGTGGCAGGTGACCCATGCTGGCTAACGAATCCATGCGCCTGAACAAATACATCAGCGAGAGCGGTATCTGCTCGCGTCGCGAGGCCGACCGCTTTATTGAGCAGGGCCACGTCTTTATCAACGGCAAGCGGGCCGGGATCGGTGATCAGGTGCAGGTCGGCGATCTGGTCAAGGTGAACGGTCAGGTGATCGAGCCGCGCGAGGCGGACAGTCTGGTGCTGATCGCTCTCAACAAGCCGGTGGGCATCGTCAGTACCACAGAGGCGGGCGAGAAGGACAACATCGTCGATTTCGTCAACCACAGCACCCGGGTCTTCCCCATTGGGCGGCTCGACAAGGATTCGCAGGGGCTGATTTTTCTCACCAACCACGGCGATCTGGTCAACAAGATCCTGCGGGCGGGCAACGATCACGAGAAAGAGTATCTGGTGACCGTCGACAAGCCGGTGACCGACGAGTTTGTGCGCGGGATGGCGGCCGGGGTGCCGATCCTCGGTACTGTGACCAAGAAGTGCAAGGTGAAGAAAGAGGCGCCGTTCGTTTTTCGTATCACGCTAGTGCAGGGGCTGAATCGCCAGATCCGCCGGATGTGCGAGCACTTCGGTTTTGAAGTGACCAAGCTGGAGCGCATTCGCATCATGAACGTCAGCCTCAAGGGGCTGCCGGTGGGCGAGTGGCGCGATCTCACCGACGACGAGCTGATCGATCTGTTCAAGCTGATTGAGGACTCCTCCTCCGAGGTGAAACCGGCCAAAGGCGACAAGCCCAAGGCGGCCAAGGCCCCTGCGGCGCAAACCGCCAAACCGGGGCAGGGCAAGAAGCCGCGCCGCGATGATGATCACGAGATTGGCGGGCGTCCCAATGTGCCGGGCCCGGAAGCCTTCGAGAAGAAGCTGCCGGTGGGCAAGGGGGGCGCGGGTAAAGGTGCTGCCAACAAGGGCGGCGCTGGCAAAGGGGCTCCCAAGGGTGGCAAACCGGCCGCTGGCAAGCCGCGCACCGCTAACACCGGACGGCAGAAGAAGGGGCGCTGAGTTGCCCCCCTGAGTGGCGTCAGCCTCGTCTTGTGATCCTCAACACTGCTATCCCCAACACACCGGCCTCAGGCCGGTGTGTTGCTTTGGGTCGCAGAGTCGGTTGGGCGGGGCGCCGAAAGAGTTGGCTCGCTGGCGGTCGGTAACCGCATAACGCGGGGGTAGTGGCGCGGGTCGAGGCGCAGCACCAGCAGGCTCATCAGCAGCAAGCCCCCCAGTTGCCACTGCCAGGCGGCAGCGAAGTCGCCCACATAGTGATAGAGCCGCGCCGCCACCCAGGGGCCGGTGGCTGCCAGCATAAAGCCGAAGCCCTGCATCAGGGCGCTCAGGGTGCCGGCGCGGCGCGGGTCGGGCAGGTGATCGAGCGCAATCACCATGATGAGCGAAAAACTGCCGCCAAGACCGGCGCCGCACAGCATGCACCAGAGAATGGGGGCACTGGCTGGCGCCAGCCAGAGACCGCCGAATCCCGCCAGCTGCATGGCAATTGCCAGCGCCATCCACGGCCGCCGATCCATCTTGCGCGCCGCCAGCAGCGGCAGACCGAGGCCGCTGGCGGTCTGCGCCAGCGCCAGCCAGGCGACCAGCTCGCCCGCTTGCGCGGCGCTCCACCCTTGCGCCATATAGGCGGGGGCCAGCCAGGCCACTACGATGCCGTAACCGCTGTTGATGATGCCAAAGCAGGCGATCAGCAACCAGCTGCGGGGCAGGGTGATCAATCGCTGCTCGCCGTCGGGAATAGCGACCGCCGCGGTGCTTGGCAGACGCACTTTCCACCCCAGCCAGACGAGGGCCAGCAGCAGCGGCAGGCTCCAGAGCGCCAGTGCCTGCGACCAGTCGAGGCTCGCTGCCAGCCTTGGGGTAAGGCTGGCCCCCAATGCCCCGCCCCCCATCATGCAGGCGGAGAAGATCCCCATCACCAGCGGTACCTTGTGGGCGAAGGCCTGCTTGATCAGTGCGGGCAGCACCCCCTGTACCAGTGCCGAGCCCAATCCACACAGCGCAGCACTGGCGATCAGCAAGCTGCCGCTTTGGGCATCGAAGCGCATGGCGCTGCCAATGCCGAGCAGCAGCAGGGCCGCCCCCAGCAGTTGGCACGCACTGGCGCGTCTACGCAGGCTGGGGGTGAGCAGCACGCCGACCCCGATGAGCCACAGCGGCAGCAGGGTGAGCCAGGCGACGGTGTCCATCCCCAGCGACAGGGCGCGGCCAATCTCGCCGCTCAACGGGCCGATGGCGGTAAGAAAGGGGCGCAGGTTAAGGCCAATCAGGATCACCAGCACCAGCAGTGCGGTCTGGCCTGCGGGTTGATCCGTATTTCGTTGATTCATCGGGTGCTGTTTCCGGTTCTGGGAGAGACAGGGGGCACTCGGGACACGGAGTCATCGGGGCTGAACATGGCAGATCACCGTCAAAGGAGGCAAAAGCGCCAGCCTAACGGGCTCGAAAGTCATTTGGAAATTAAATGATAGAATGGGTTTAAGTGGTTTTGTAAATGGAGTGCCCCATGCTGGATCCCCTGTTACTGCGCAGTTTTGTCGCCATTATCGACACCGGCAGCTTTACCCGCGCCGGTGAACGGGTCCATCTGACCCAATCCACCATCAGCCAGCAGATCCGCCGCCTTGAGCAGCAGCTTGGCTGCCCGCTGCTCGATCGTGCTGGCCGTCAGGTGGTGGCGACGGCGGAGGGGGAAAAATTGCTGGGGCTGGCCCGCCGCATTCTGGCGCTGCTGGCGCAGGCCGAAGAACAAGTGACGGAAGGGAGCGTGGCGCTCAGCCTCGGGGTGCCGGAGGATTTCGCCGCCGGTGCCATCACCCCGGTACTGGCCGCCTTTGCCCGCGATTACCCCGAGGTGCGGCTGGAGGTGGAGAGCGGCCTGAGCCACGAGATCTGGCAGCGCTTCGAGGCGGGAGAGCTGGATCTGGCGCTGGTCAAACAGACGCGGGGGCAGGGTTCGCCCCTTGCCAGCTGGCGCGAGCCGCTGGTGTGGGTCGACAGCCGCGACTGGCCCGCCCGGGAACGGGATCCGCTGCCGCTGGTGGTGTTCCCGAGCGAAGGGCTCTATCGGCGCCAGATGACCGAGGCGCTCGATGGTCTGGGGCGGCGTTGGCGTATCGCCTATGTCAGCGCCAGCCTCGCCAGTTTGCAGGGGGCGGTGAGCGCGGGGATCGGGGTGAGCTTGCTGCCCAAACGGCTGATGCCCGCCGATCAGCTGGCCCTGACCCAGTGGCCCAAGGTGGCGCCGGTGGAGCTGGCGCTCCATGCCGGGGGAAGCGGGAGCGAGCCGCTCACCCGCTTGAGTGCGGCCCTAATCGCCCTCTGTGACGAGGTGATGGGGCCGCAGTGAGTGGCTATGTGGTGAAAAACTGAAGTCGGAAAGATAAAACGGGGGGATCAGTGATCCTTCCCCTCCGCCAGCTTGCGCTCGTAGTCATTTTTTACGATGGTCAGCGCCGCCAGCACCAGCTCGGGGGCCAGCTCATTGGTTTCCAGCAGTTCAATCAGATCCACCGCGAGTTTCACCTCGGGCGGGGCAGTTTCCAGTGACATGGGCAGGGTTCCGGTTGCGGGAAGAGGGGGGATTATACAGGGGCGCCGTCGTTGGCCGAAAGCGCCCGCTCTGTCGGGTTGTGAGGCACCAAGGTCAGAGGTGCTGGCGCATCTCCTTGTCGATCTCCTCGCGCAGGGCGATGAGCTTTTTGGCGTACTGCTGCAACTGCAGATCGCTCTCGCTCACCGGCTGCCACTGGGGCACCGGGGTCGGTTTGCCCTGCTCATCCATCGCCACAAAGATGATGATGCAGTGGGTGGTTTTGTGGCGCTCGGTGTCGGTGGGGTGGCGGCTGTAGACATCCACCGCCAGATGCATGCTGGTGGTGCCGGTGTGGATCACCTGAGCTTGCACCTCCACCAGCTGGCCAATCTGGATGGGGCGCAAAAAGCGGATCCCCCCTACATAGACGGTCACCGCATAGCCGCCACACCAGCCAGCGGCGCAGGCATAGCCCGCCTGATCGATCCACTTCATCACCATGCCGCCATGCACCTTGCCGCCGAAGTTGACGTCAGAGGGTTCGGCCAAAAATTGCAGGGTCAGTTCACGGGGGGGGATCATGCTCTCTCCTTGGTTCGGGGTCATTGACGGTAGCTCTTGCGGTAGGCGTCAGCCTGTTGGCAGGGGGGCAGGTTGTTGAGGTCGGGCCGCTTGTTGCCCTCGCGCTGGCCGAAGCTGGTGAACTCCTGCTGACACTTGTCGGCCTTGCCGCCCTCCTTGATGCAGGCGTCGATCCGCTGTTGCTTGCCCTGCTCGACCAGTTGCTGCTGAGCTTGCTGGCAGGCGGCATCCAGCTTGGCCTGCTGGGCTGAGCGATCCAGCTCGCTGGCGGCACTGGCAGTGCCGCACAACAGCAGAACCACGAAAGGGGTGATGATGCGCATCCTGATGCTCCTTGTTGACCTGTTTCAGGTATACCGCGAATGGCGGCAGGATGCACAGGGGACGGCGCAATAATGGGGCCCATTCACTCTTGGTTCATCAGTCTGGCGCCAGCATGGGCCGAACAATAGCGAGGTGCCACGATGAAACAGATGCTGGAACAGTTGCTGGGGGCTGGCAAAGGCTGGCTCAACGAAGGCGGAGACAAGCGCAAGGGGCAGATGCAGGGGGCGCTGGCCGGCGGTGCGCTCGGTCTGCTGCTGGGCAATAAAAAAGTACGCAAATATGGTGGCAAGGCCGCTGCCGTGGGCGGCGCTGCGGCCCTTGGCGGGCTGGCCTACAAGCTCTATCAGGATTGGCAGGCCCAGCAGTCGGCGCCCGCCCAGCCCACCCATCCCATCAGCGGGCTGGAAGGCAATGCGCTGGATGCCCGCGCGGCGCTTTTGGTGCGCGCCATGGTGGCCGCGGCCCGGGCCGATGGCCATATCGACGGCGCCGAGCGCCAGAAAATTCAGGAGTACCTGACCGAACAGGGTCAGAGCGATGTCGCCCGCTGGATTGACGCCGAGCTGGCCCGTCCCCTCGATCCCCACGCGCTGGCGCGGGAAGTGACCGATATGGAGCTGGCCACCGAGGTCTATCTCGCCTCCCTGCTCGCCATCGAAGTGGATCACTTTATGGAGCGAGGCTATCTCGACGAGCTGGCACGGGCCCTCAAACTCGATGACAACCTCAAAGGGAGCATCGAGCGGCAGGTGGCCCAGCTTAACGCCCCCGCCTGATACCCCTCATCGCCATGGATTGCCGATAACGCCCCGCTCAAGGGGCGTTGTTGTTTCTGCTGCCCGCCAAAAGATACGGATGAGCCTATTTGGATTGTGGGGCACAGCCCCTAAGATGGCGCAGGACCATCACCCTTTTTGCAAGGAGCAACCGTTGGAGATACGCAAGGCAAGCGAACTGGATATCGACGCGATTGTCGAGCTGAACCGGCAGATAGGAGAGATCCACCATCAGCACTATCCCGAAGTGTTCAGCCCCCCTTCGCCAGAGGAGCGGGCATTTCTGCTCGGCGCCATCGATGCAGAAGGGCGTCTGTTCTGCGTTGCCGAGCAGGATGGCAGGGTGGTGGGCTTTTTGACGGCGCGGATCGACATCAATGAGAGCGTGCCTTTTCTCACCCGTGCGCCGATTTGCCGCATCGGCTCGGTGGTGGTGGTGGATGAGCAGCACCGTTCCCGCGGGATTGGCAAGGCGCTGATCGCCCATTGCGATGAGTGGGCCAAGGCCCGTGATGCTCAGCAAATCCGGCTGGAGGTGATGGCCTTCAACGAGCGTGCCCAAGCGCTCTACGAGGCGCTGGGCTTCAAGGTGCAGTCGCAGATCATGGCCAGATAACCAGTTTCTGATGGCGAGCCAAGGCGCGTCACTCCCCAACTACACAGGCCCGTTACGGGCCTTTGTTCGTTTCGTCAGCGGCTCTTTGCCACGTTACTTTTCACCGAGTTGTGCGGCAATCAGTGCGGCCAGCCGGGTGAGGGCCTGCTCCAGCTGTTCGCTCCAGGGATGGGAGCTGTTGAGGCGCAGGCAGTGGTTGTGTTGTCCCTGACTGGAGAAGAGCGCGCCGGGGGCCACTGAAAAACCGCTGCCCAGAGCCTTGGCGTGCAGGGCTCGGCTGTCGAAATGGGCAGGCAGCGCCAGCCAGAGGAAGTAGCCGCCATCGGGGGAGGAGATCCGCACCTCGTCCGGAAGCAAGCGCTGCAGGGCCGCCCGCATCTGCTGCTGGCGCTGGGCCAGGGTGTGGCGCAGGCGGCGAAAGTGGGCATCGACCCCGCCCTGGCGCAGCATCTCGGCCAGAGCAAGCTGGCTCGGTACATTGGTGGAGAGGGTGGACATCAGTTGCAGCCGTTGCACCCGCTCGGCATGGGGCCCCGCCACCACCCAGCCGACCCGAAAGCCCGGCGCCAGACACTTGGAAAAGGAGCTGCAGAGCAGGCTGTCGCCACGCTGATCCCAGTGGCGGATCGGCTTGGGGCGCTCGCGGCCGAAGTAGACCTCGGCATAGACGTCATCCTCCACCAGCGGCACCCCGTGGCTGTTGAGTAGTTCCATCAGCTGCGCTTTGTGACTATCCGGCATGGTGTGGCCCAGCGGGTGCTGTACATTGCCCATCAGCCAGCACGCCTTGATTGGCATCTGGTTGAGAGCGTCTTCCAACAGTGCCAGATCGATACCCACCCCCGGGATCACCGGGATCTCCACCGCCTTGAGTTTCAGCCGCTCGATGGCCTGCAGGGCGCCATAGAAGGTGGGGGACTCCACCACCACCCAGTCACCGGGCTCGGTCAGCACCTGCAGGCTGAGGGAGAGCGCCTCCATGGCGCCGGTGGTGATGATGATCTCCTGCGGATTGACCGCCACTCCGTCGCTGGCGTAGCGCTGGGCGATGGCGCGGCGCAGCGCTTCGTTGCCGGGGGGCAGGTCGGCCACCGTGCTGAAGGGGTCGAGCTTGCGCATGCAACTGGCCAGCGCCCGCCCGAGCTGGGGATGGGGGAACAGGGTCGGGTCTGCTACCGACATGCCAAGGGGCACCAGATCCCGCGATTTGCTCGCCTGCAACACCTCGAACACCAGATCGTTGATATCCACCGAGCCGCTGTAGTGGGTCTGGCTCGGCGTGTGCTGCACGACCTGTGGTGAGGCGGCTTTGACGTAGTAACCGGACTGGGGGCGGGCGAGGATCCGCCCCTGACTCTCCAGCAGTTGATAGGCCTGCAGCACCGTCATGGGGCTGAGCCCGTGGGTCTTGCAGCTCTGGCGAATGGAGGGGATGCGCTCCCCCGGTTGCCAGATACCATCGTCGATCTGGCTTTGCAGGCGGTCGGCCAACTGCTGGTAAAGAGACATGATCTGGATCAACTGTTATAGGTGTAATTCAATATAACTGCATCTGTTATAGGTGTCATGCTCCGTGATGTACTTGTCACGCACGAAACGTGCAAGGCAAATACAACAAAAGAGAGTGACGCATGATCAATCCGGATGACGTGGTCAGCCTGTCTCGCCTGCAATTTGGCGCCACGGCCCTGTTCCACTTCCTGTTTGTGCCCCTCACGCTGGGGCTGTCCTGGATCCTGGTGATCGCCGAGTCGGCTTATGTGATGACCGGCAAGGTGATCTATCAGGACATCACCCGCTTCTGGGGCAAACTGTTTGGCATCAACTTCGTCATGGGGGTCACCACGGGGATCACCATGGAGTTTCAGTTCGGCACCAACTGGGCTTACTACTCCCACTATGTGGGGGACATCTTCGGTACTCCGCTGGCCATCGAGGGGCTGATGGCCTTCTTCCTCGAATCGACCCTGGTGGGGCTCTTCTTCTTCGGTTGGGACAAGCTCTCCCGCGGCAAGCACCTGCTGGTGACCATGCTGGTGGCGCTCGGCTCCAATCTCTCGGCGCTCTGGATCCTGATCGGCAACGGCTGGATGCAAAACCCGGTGGGGGCCGAGTTCAACCTGCTGACCCAGCGCATGGAGCTGGTAGATATCGCCGCCGTGCTGTTCAACCCGGTGGCGCAGGTGAAGTTCGTTCACACCGTCGCGGCGGGCTATGTGGCGGCCTCCATGTTCGTGATGGGGGTGAGCAGCTGGTATCTGCTGCGCAAAACCGAGGTGCAGTTTGCCCTGCGCTCCTTCGCCATTGCCTCCGGCTTCGGGCTGGCGGCCATCCTCTCGGTCATTGTGCTCGGGGATGAGTCGGGCTATCGCACCGGCGAGGTGCAGAAGGTGAAGCTCGCCGCCATCGAGGCGGAGTGGGAGACCGAGCCAGCGCCAGCTTCCTTTACCCTGTTCGGCTTCCCGGATCAGACTGCCGAGACCACCCACGCAGCCATCAAGATCCCGTATCTGATGGGGATCATCGCTACCCGCTCCATCGACGAGGCGGTGACCGGCCTCAAGGATATCAAGGTGCAGAACGAGGCGCGCATCCGCAGCGGCATGGTGGCAGTCGAGGCTCTCGACCAGATCCGGCAGGGCGCTAATACACCTGCCAACCGCGCCCGCTTCGAGCAGCACGGCAAGGATCTCGGCTACGGCATGCTGCTCACCCCCTATGCCAGCAATATCGCCAAGGCCGGTGAGGCGGAGATTGCCAAAGCGGTCGATGACTCCATCCCGCCAGTGGCGCCGCTGTTCTGGGGCTTTCGGGTGATGGTGGGGCTTGGTATCACCATGCTGGGGCTGATGGTGGTGAGCTTTGTCCAGCTCTGCCGCAACCGGCTGCAAGACTCGCCACGGCTGCTCAAGACCCTGCTCTGGAGCATTCCGCTGCCCTGGATTGCCATCGAGGCGGGCTGGCTGGTGGCCGAACTCGGCCGTCAACCCTGGACCATCAGCGATGTGCTGCCGGTCTCGGCCTCGGTCTCTTTGCTCCAGCCGGGCCAACTCTGGTTCAGCCTGATCGCCATCTGTTCCATCTACACCCTGTTGCTGGTGGTGGAGTTGTTCCTGTTGCGCCATGTGATCCGCAAGGGGCCCGCCATTCTCCATACCGGCCGCTACAGCGGTGAACAACCCGAACTTGCGAGGATCGCCTGATGGATTACGCAACCCTGAAACTCATCTGGTGGGCGCTGGTGCTCTTCATGATGGTCGGTTTTATCGTGATGGATGGCTTCGATCTCGGCATCGCCATGCTGCTGCCGGTGGTGTCGAAAGATGACGACGACCGCCGTCTGGTGATCAACAGCGTGGGACCGGTGTGGGAGGGCAATCAGGTGTGGCTGATTGCCGGTGCCGGAGCCCTGTTCGCCGCCTGGCCGCTGGTTTATGCCGCCGCCTTCTCGGGGCTTTACATCCCCATGGTGGTGCTGCTGCTCGGGCTATTTTTGCGTCCGGTCGGCTTTGACTATCGCAGCAAGCTGGCCGATCCGGTGTGGCGCCGCTGGTGGGATCGGGCGCTGGTGGCCGGTGGCCTGATACCGGCGCTCATCCTCGGTGCTGCTATCGGTCTGGTGATGGAGGGGCTGCCGTTTCGCTTCGACACGGCGCTGCGTCTGCACTACGGCGCGTTCGACTTCCACTGGGGCTGGCTGCTCTCGGTGCTGGCCACTGCCATCAGCCTGTTGCTGCTGCACGGCGCCGGTTTTCTGCAAGCCAAGGTGACCGGCACTCCTGCGCTGCGCGCACGGGGGATCGCCATCCTGCTGGCCCCGCTGGTGAGCCTCTGCTACCTGCTGGCCGGCTGGCATCTGGTGGATCTGCAAGGGTTTCAGCTGACCGGTGTCGGCACACAACCCTTTGACCCGAATGCCGCCATCAGCCCGCTGATGAAGGGGGTGATCACCCACGCCGGAGGCTGGCTGCGCAACTACTTTGACTATCCGCTGCTGTGGCTGGTGCCGATCATCGGGACGCTGGCGCCGCTGGTGAGCGGCATCGCCTCCTGGCTGGAGCGGGGCCGAATTGCGCTGCTGGCCAGCGCCATCGCCTGCGCCGCCATGCTCTGCTCGGTGGCCATCGCCCTGTTCCCCTTCGTGCTGCCCTCATCCCTCGATGCGGTCAGTAGCCTGACCCTGTGGGACAGCACCTCCAGCTACAAGACCCTGGCCATTATGTTCGGCCTCGTGCTGGTGCTGATGCCGATCAACCTGGGCTACACCGGCTGGGTCTATCGGGTGGTGCGCGGCAAGCTCGACCGTGCCCGCATCAAGCGCGACAGCCATCAACTCTACTGACCTCAAGGGATCTGCTATGTGGTACTTCACCTGGATTTTGGGCCTCGGATTCGCCCTGCTGCTGGGCCTGTGCAACCTGCTCTGGCTGGAAGCGCGCTGGCAGGCGGACGAAAGGGACGGTAACTGACGGCGGGGGCTCGCGCCCCGCCACGGCCGGTGGCTGGCGTTCACTCGTCGCCATCGGCCCCTCTATCCCCCTCTTTAAACGACACACACGACACACTTTCAACCGACAACCAACTCAACCGACAACCAACCGACAGGTAATTGTGATGAAACAGAGATTGAAAGCGGTGGCGCTGGCCATCGGGTGCGCGCTCACCGTCGCCCCGGCCTGTGCTGAACCGGTACAACTGACGCCACTGGATAAAACCTTCACCCTGCAGGTGCTCGGCAGTGGTGGCCCCATCTCCGATGACCTGCGCGCCTCCTCCAGCGAGGTGATCTGGTGGAAGGGGAAATCCCGCATCCTGATCGATGCCGGTGGCGGCGTCTACCTGCGCTTCGGCCAGGCGGGGGCCAAGCTCGAAGAGGTCGATTTTATCGGCATCACCCACTTTCACACCGACCATGTGACCGACCTGCCCGCCCTGCTCAAGGGGGCCTATTTCTTCGAGCGCAGCGATCCGCTGGATCTGGCGGGACCAGAGGCCGGCTCGGCCTTCCCCAGCATGAGCGGCTACTTTGATGCCCTCTTCAACAAGGACAAGGGCGCTTATGCCTACCTGAGCGGCTTCAAGGATGGCACCGATGGCCTCTTCCCCATCACCCTCCATGATGTGCCCTACCAGAGCCCGCAGCCTCACACCGTCTATCAGCAGGATGGGCTGACTATCACGGCGCTCGGCATCCCTCACGGTGACGTGCCCTGTCTGGCCTATCGCATCGAGAGCGCCGAGGGGACCATCGTCATCTCGGCAGATCAGAACGGCAGCAACCCGGCCTTTGTGCCGTTTGCCAAGGGGGCCGACATTCTGGTGATGCCGCTCGCCATCCACGAAGGGGCCGACCCGGTCTCCGCCTCGCTTCACGCCAAACCATCTGTGGTGGCCAAGATTGCCGCCGAGGTGAATCCCAAGCTGCTGGTGCTCAACCACTGGATGGGGGTCGGCCTCAATCACAAGAAAGAGGCGATGGCCATCGTCAAACAGCAGTTCCACGGCCAGATAGTGGCCGCCCGCGATCTCTCCAGTTACCCCGTTTCATCCGTCAAGGAGTCCGCCCATGAGTAACCCAAGCAGCAACAAAACCACCGGCAAACTGACTCTCTCCATCGCCATGACCAGCCTGATTGCCCTGACCCCGGGGCTGGCGCTGGCGGCCACCCCGAGCGATGCTCCAGTCAAGGCCGCCCCCAGCGAACAGCACGGTGGCAAGTGTGCGGCGGGCAAGTGCGGCACCGAGAAGCGCTTTGAAAAGCAGGCCCTCGACAGTGATCCACAGGGGCGGCTGGTGCGTGCACGCGACGGCAAGTGTGGCGTGGCGGGAGAGGGGATTGATGGCGACAGCTCCAGCAAGGGCAGCAAGATGACGGAGGGGGTATGCGGCCAATAAGCTCCCGCAGTCGGGGGATCGGGCTGCGCCAGGAGCATCTGGATGCGCTCTGCTCCGGCCCCGTCCGCCCCGGCATCGACTTTCTCGAGCTGGCGCCGGAAAACTGGATGGCCATCGGCGGCGCCAAGCGGGCGCAGCTGCATCAGCTGGCCGAGCGTTACCCGCTGGTGGCCCACGGCCTCAGCCTCTCCCTCGGCGATTGCCAGCCCCTCAATCGCACCCTGCTCAGCCAGATCCGCACCTTTCTGGACGAGTTCGGCATTGAGATCTATAGCGAGCACCTGAGCTTTTCCCGCGACCAGCAGGGGTATCTTTACGAACTGCTACCGGTGCCGCGTCAGTGGGAGAACATCCCCTATCTGGCCGAACGGATCGCGCAGGTGCAGGAGGCGCTGGCCCGCCCGCTGGTGCTGGAAAATATCTCCTACTACCACGGCTATGACCACGAGATGCCGGAGGAGGATTTTCTCGCCGAGCTGGTGGCGCGCAGCGGCTGCGAGCTGCTGCTCGATATCAACAACGTCTTTGTAAACAGCCGCAACCACGGTTACTGCCCCAAGCGGATGATCGCCGGGCTGCCGGGCACTGCGATCCGCTACTTCCATATCGCCGGTCATCTGGAAGAGGCGGACGGCACTTTATTGGATACCCATGGCAAACCGGTGTGCGAGGAGGTGGTGGCGCTGGCCCGTTATACGGTGCAGACCCATGGCCTGCGTCCCCTGCTGCTGGAGCGGGATCACCATCTGCCGCCGCTGGCCGAGCTGGAGGCCGAGCTGGCGCGGGTGCATGGCGCCTGTTGTGAGGCGATCGACCGTCAGGTGCGGGAGGTGCGTTATGGATAGACGGTTATCTCTGATCACTGCGCCCAAAACGGCGCCGCAGCGGATGCAGCAGCAGACCGCCTGGCTGGCGAGCCGGGTGCGGCTGCCGCAGGATGGCATCGCCAGCCACTATGCCCGCAGCGTGCGCGCCAATGTGGAGTCGGTGCTGGAGAGCGCTTTTCCGCTCACCCACGCTCACTGGGCGCCGGTGGACAGGTGGCAGCTGGTGGAGGGCTTTGTTATCCAGCACGGCGCCGAGGCCCCCGAGTTTCACCATATCGCCACCGAGTTTGTCCGCTATGTGCAGCATCGCCACAGTGAGGGCACTCTCAACTGGCCCAGGCAGCGGCTGGCGCTGCTGGAGTACGAGTGGGCCTGCCTCTGTGTCGAGATTGATGAAGGGGTTGTGCCGCAAGTTATATCGGGGGTTGAGGTGACGGCGGAGAGTCCACTTCTGCTCAATCCCACCTTGCAACTGCTGGAGCTCCCCTTCGCCATTCGTCGCAGCGGCGTGGTGCCGACCCGGCAGGGCAGCCACTTCTATGGCCTGTTTCGCAGCCCGGATCATCAGGTGGTGACCCAGCGCTTGCGCGAATGGGACGTGGCGCTGATCCAGTTGCTGCAACAGCAGCCTGGGATCACCCAAGCCGCGTTCCAGCAACAGGTGCAACAGGTTCGCAGCGACTTTGATCTGACCGAGTGGGCGCGCCATTTTCACCGGCTGGGTCTGCTTACCCTGCCCGTCGGTGAGCGCCAGCCTGGCACTCCCTTGCCCTCATTTAGCAAACACCAAGGAGAATTCCCATGAACAACACCCTGATCCAGTGGTACGAGCGGGCGGTGGCCCAGTGCAAGCGGCTCGATTTTCTGGCCCTGCTGGCCATTCGCCTCTATCTCATTCCGGTCATCTATGTGGGGGCCCACTCCAAGGTGATGGGCTTTGCCGGCACAGTCGCCTGGTTTGGCGCACCGGTTTCGGAAGGGGGGCTCAACCTGCCGTTCCCGACCCTGCTCGCCTTTCTGGCGGCCGGCACCGAGGTGCTGGGCTGCATCTGCATCGCCCTTGGCCTCTTTACCCGCATCATGGCCATTCCCACCATCTTCCTGATGAGCGTGGCGAGTGCCATGGTGCACTGGAAGCACGGCTGGGATGCCATCGCCACCGGCAGTATGGAGGCCACTGTGCGCCTCAATGGCTTTATCGAGTGGCTGGCCGCCAACTTCCCCGGTCGTTACAACTACATCACCGAGCTCGGGGATCCCGTGATGCTCAACAACGGGATGGAGTTTGCCGCTACCTACTTCGTGATGCTGCTGGTGCTACTGGTTTACGGCGGGGGCCGCTACGTCAGCCTCGACTACTGGCTCAAACGTGCTGTGACCGGCAAAGCAGGCGTGCAACAGGCGGCATAAGACCCGCCAACGGATAACAAAAACCATAACGACAGAGCATGAAAAACAGCGAGCGGCCGATTGCCGTTCGCTGTTTTTGTGCTTTTTGGGGCAGCCGCTACTGGTAGCGGCCGACCGCGATAGGGGACTCCTGCTCAATCTGGCCAAGGCGCTCGGCCCACTGAGCGAGCCAGGCTTCCCGCTCTTCTTGCGAGACCCGCACCGGGGCATAGCAGATATGGGGGCGCAGCACATCGAAGCCGACAAATTGCAGGATCCCGCGCTGGATGGGGCGCAGCACCCCGTCGATATCGCCGTTGAAGCCGTCGGGCAGATAGGTCTCGGCAGGGCCGCCGGTGGTGTGGCTCAGCAACGCCCGCTTGCCGCGAAACTTGCCGCTCTCGTAGATATGGCCCTGACCATAGACCCGCCCCATGGCAAAGACCCGATCCACCCACCCCTTGAGGATGGCGGGCAGGCCGAACCACCAGAGCGGGAACTGGAAGATCAGCAGATCGGCCGCCTCCAGCTTTTGCATCTCCTGCTCCAGTTGCGGGGCAAAGCTGCCCTGCTCGGTGGCAGCCAGCTCTTCAAGCTGCAGCTTGAGAAAATCGGGATCGCTGGCGGCAGTGAAGTTGCGCCGATCCGAGACGGGATCAAAGCCCATGGCATAGAGATCGCTGGTCATCACTGTGTGGCCCGCCTGCTCCAGCGCCCTGATGGCGTGGCAGAAGAGGGCACCGTTGAAACTTTTGGGTTCGGGATGGGCATAGACAATAAGCACCTTCATAACAGACTCCGTGGCAAAGGATGCGAGGGTGACCGGCTTGGTTGCTGAAACAGTTGAGGGGTTGAGGCTGTGTCACAGCATAGAAGCCTGCCGCGCCGATTGCAGCAGGCGCCACGCCCTTGCGTGACGCCTGTTGGCGCAGCTTATGCCTGACAGGCGGCGAGTCGGAGGGCTTCGCGGCGCTCGCTGACATGGGTCAACCCGTAGGCCAGCAGCACGATAAGGGCGCCGATCCAGGGGGTGTGCATCAGGCCGAGGTGCTCTACCACAAAACCACCGACCACAGATCCCAGCGCAATGCCGACGTTGAAGGCGGCGATATTGAGGCCTGATGCCACATCCACCGCCTTGGGGGTGTGCAGCTCGGCCTGCTTCACCACCAGTACTTGCAGACCCGGCACGTTGCCGAAGGCAAAGGCGCCCCACACCAGTACGGTGAGCACCGCCAGCACCGGATGGGGTGCGGTGAAGGTGAGGGCCAGCAGCACCAGCGCCAGACCGGCAAACAGCAGCTTGAGCGCCGGCAGGGGACCCATCTTGTCGGCCAGCTTGCCACCCCAGATATTGCCGACGGCGACCGATACCCCGTAGACCAGCAGGATCAGGCTCACCACACCGGCGCTAAAACCGCTCACCTGCTGCAGGATGGGGGCGAGGAAGGTAAAAGCCGTGAAGGCACCGCCATAACCGAGGGCGGTCTTGGCGTAGACCAGCAGCAGCGGCTTTTTGGTCAGTACCGAGAGCTGTTCGCGGATGGTCGAGGCTGCCCCCTTGGGCAGGTTGCTCGGGATCAGCAGCAGGCTGCCCACCATGGCGATGAGGCCGAGCAGGCTTACTACCAGAAAGGTTTCACGCCAGCCAAAGACCTGACCAATCCAGGTGCCGAGCGGTACGCCGGTTACCAGTGCCACGGTGAGGCCGCTGAACATGATGGCGATGGCGCTCGCCGCCTTCTCTTTGGCCACCAAGCCTGTGGCAATGGTGCTGCCCACCGAGAAGAAGACCCCGTGCGCCAATCCGGTCAGGATGCGGGCCACGATCAGGCTCTCGTAACCGGGAGCTTGCCAGGCCAGCAGGTTGCCGGCGGTAAAGAGCGCCATCAGCCCTACCAGTAGCCACTTGCGCGGCACCTTGCCGGTCAGCGCCGTGAGCAAAGGGGCGCCGATGGCTACGCCAAGGGCATAGAGGCTGACCAGCAGGCCCGCCGAGGGGAGCGAGACATTGAGCTGCTCGGCGATGGTGGGGATAAGCCCCACAATCACAAATTCGGTAGTGCCGATCGCAAAGGCACTTAAGGTAAGGGCAAATAACGCCAGTGGCATAACAACTCCTTGGTTAGGGACTCCCGACGGGAGAATGGCGCCAGTATGCCGAGACAGTTTGTTGGCAAAAATGACGGTGACATCAAATTACTTTTGCCAAATCAGCAGCAATGGCGATGGGGAGGAGGGGGTTGTGTTGCCCGCGGCGTGAGCGCAACGCAGTGATCTGCCTCGCAGAACGGGATGAACGCTGCTCCTTTTCTGAGCTTGCTTAAGCTCCAGTACAAGCTGGCCGCCATAGGATTTTCCCTGTGAAACCCGTGTGTGTTGAACCCATGCGCGCCGGTGTTGTGATGGCCGTGCGCTTTCATCTACAGGCAATAGACAGGCAATATCCAGCTGACAGGTAACATGATGACATTGAACCGACTCTCCTCTCTTTTGCTGCTGTGCGGCGC
Organism: Aeromonas sp. 603607; assembly: GCF_049171595.1. Taxonomy (NCBI): domain Bacteria; kingdom Pseudomonadati; phylum Pseudomonadota; class Gammaproteobacteria; order Aeromonadales; family Aeromonadaceae; genus Aeromonas; species Aeromonas sp. 603607. The sequence continues at coordinate 84,528 of NZ_JAAKOV010000019.1, read as the reverse complement.
CTTTGCGGTACAGGCCGGCCAGAGCGATCCCCTCTCTGCCTGGAATGACACGGCAGCCAAGCAGGCGATCACCCTCTGGGTAACCAATGCCACCGATCAGCAGCAGGCCACTTTTATTCCGCCAGAGAAGCGCCATGTGGTGTTTGACAATGACGGCACCCTCTGGCCTGAAGCGCCCATGACCTATCAGCTGCAGTTTGCGATGGACGAGATCAAGCGCCTGGCACCGGAACACCCGGAGTGGAAGGCCGACCCCATCGTCGCGGCAGTGCTGAACAACGACCTCAAGGCCGTGGCCAAATCGGGGGAGAAGGGGATCGCCAAGCTGGTGGGACTGACCCACAGCGGCATGACTACCACCGAGTTTGCCGAGCGGGTCACTCGCTGGATCAACAGCAGCAAGGATCCCCGTTTTGGCTGCCACTACGATCAGCTCGGGTATCTGCCGATGAAACAGCTGTTGGGGTATCTGCGGGACAATGGCTTTCAGACCTGGATTGTCTCCGGCGGCGGCGTCGATTTTATGCGGGTGATGTCCGAGAAGATGTATGGCATCCCGCCCCAGCAGGTGATTGGCTCCTTTACCCTCGGCGAGTTTGCCCTGAACGGGGAGGGCAGCGAGATCCGCAAGACCATGAACGGCGCCTATTTCGATGACAGCAAGGCGAAACCGGCCGCCATTCACCTCTTTATGGGGCAGCGTCCGGTCGGCGCCTTTGGTAACAGCGATGGCGACGTGCCCATGCTGCAATACACCTCGACCAACCCGGATTACCACACCTTCGGCCTGCTGGTGCACCACACCGATGCCAAGCGCGAATACGCCTACGACAGCCACCCACCAGCCAGCGGCAAGCTGATCGACGGGCTGGCACAGGCAAAAGCGCGGGGCTGGGTGGTGGTCGATATGAAATCAGACTGGAAGCAAGTGTTCGATCCCGCCCTTTGCCAGAACGCGCCCTGATTGCGGGGCTGCATCTGGCATCAATATGGCGGCTGGACGCTCAGCAAGCGCTGCAAAGCGTGAGGCAAGAAAAGAGACAGGGAGAGCATGATGCTCTCCCTGCTTTATCTGGCTTGCTGGCAGAGCCAGCCTTTCTTTCGCGTTAGTCTCACGCCTTTCGCGTCAGTCCCACGCGGGGGCAAAGTCGGGATTAGCGCAGCGCTCGCCCCGATCCAGCGTGGCGATGGCGGCCATCTCCTCGTTGCTCAAGGTGATATCGAGAGCGGCCAGATTGGCGGCCTGATTCTCCCGTTTGGTGGAGCTCGGGATCACTGTCATGTCCTGCTCCAGCAGCCAGGCCAGCGACACCTGCGCCGCCGATACCCCGTGGCGCTGGCCAATCTCCATCAGCAGCGGCTCGCTCAGCACCTTGCCATAGGCGAGCGGCATATAGGCGGTGACGGCGATACCCTGGGCTTTGCAGAACTCGACTACCTTGCGGTTTTGCAGCAGGGGATGAACCTCGATTTGCTGGTGGGCGATGGCCCCCGGCCCCAAAATCTCGATAGCCTGTTTGAGCTGGGCCACGGTGAAGTTGGAGACCCCGATCTCCCGGGTCAGGCCACGTGCCTTGGCCTCGGCCAACTGTTCCAGATAGACTGCCATCGGCACCTCATCCTTGGGGGAGGGCCAGTGGATCAGCGCCAGATCCAGATAGTCGGTGCCCAGCCTTTCCAGGCTCACCTCAAGGCTCGGGATCAGCTTGCCCGTGCCAAACTTGCTGGTCCACACCTTAGTGGTCAGGTAGATCTCGTGGCGGGCAACAGCGCTGCGGGTCAGCACGGCGCCGACCTCGGCTTCGTTGTCATAGATCTGGGCGGTATCGATATGGCGATAGCCCAGCTCCAGACCGTTGGTCAGGGTGGCAAGCAGCGGCTCGCCCTTCAGGCGGAAGGTGCCCAGACCCATGGGTGGCATATTGATCATCTTGTTCCTCAATGGGGTGGTGGTTGGCCCTTTATGGGCTGAACAGAAACAGGCTCTAGGGCCAGTCAGGCGCCCAGTGGCTGATAGCGGCGAATGGTGCTGCTGGCAAACCAGGGCTCGGCCTTGGCGACAAATTCGGTAAAGTGGGGTTGGCCCTGATGGGCGATGAGGGCCGCCTCGCTCTCCCATACCTCGTAGAGCATCCAGCTGTGTGGATTGTCCAAGTCCTGATGCAGCTGATAGCGCTGGCAGCCCGCCTCTTGCAAGGTGGCTGCAATCAGCGGCTCAAGAGCGGCGCGAAACTGGGCGGCGAATTCGGGTTTGGCTTCAAGCTGGGCAATCACAATCACGGGTGATGACATCTGAACCTCCTTGGCAAAAACGAAGGGTCAGTATGCCTGCCGTGACTTGCTGGAAACAGGGCGCTGGTCGCAAAACAGTATTGGGGCGAGAGCAGCAATGGGAACCAATAAATGACACCGACAAAGTCGGTGTCAAGTGATAGTTAGATTTGCGTAGTTAGTATGGAATCGCCAAGATACAGTACTATTTTTTCAGTTGTTTAGCTTGATATCTGATGCTGTCTCTCAAAAACAGAAGCATGGTGCTGATCTATCTTTTCATTGACATAGTTGTCGGTGGCCTTCACCAAGTCTTTTATAAATCTGATTACTTTTTCAAGTTCGTCACGTTTAATCAAATGAGCTGATGGAATTCCTGAGTTTATAGGTTTTGAGCGATGGGCAGCATCCCCACGCTTCTTAATCCATTGATTCAATGTTGATCTGGCTTTATCTGGTTCGTAATTTGACCACCGCCATCCTTCAGTGACATCAAACCCTAAATAGTCTTGAAAGATTCGTTTTGTTTTATCGGAGCTAGGGTTGTGGAATGTTTTCAAATCTGTATGAAGTTTTTTTAATATAAAATCACCAAGATAGCTACCTTGAACAATTGCAAGCTTTTTATGCATTTCTTCGACAACACGATCTTCTACATAGGTTTCCCATGCAGTGAGTGCCATTACCAGTCCTGCTCGTTTTAGTACTTCGCTGTTTGGTGGAGGTGGGTTTGCATTTACACTATCAAAATGGGCTAATAACTCTTCAGCATCTTTTATTGCGTATTCAAATCCTTGAATTGCTTTTGACATATTCCCTTCCAGATAAAACGGCATTTAAAGTATTGTATGGTTGGTATTCAATATATGGATATGAAAAACATATATACAAGAGCAGCATCATGCTAATAACAGACATTAGCATTGAATGCTGATGATACTTCATTGTTTCCAAAAAATTGCATCGGCAAGATCACAAAACAAGTTATTCATTAGTATTTTTAGATATTTGTAAGAGATCACGGCTGATTATGGATATTGTTGGGGCGCATCGTGTGGATGGTTCTCCCACTAACCCATCACGCACAGGCCGGTTCAGCCCAGACTGCAAACTCATTGCCGCTGGGCTCAACGAAGTGGAAACGGCGGCCACCGAGGAAGTCGAATAGTGGGCGACTGATGGTGCCACCGTGTTGGCTCACCTTGGCTTGAGTCGTTTCAATATCGGCGCTGTAGAACACCAGCAGGGCGCCGCCCTGAGCTGTCTGGCTGCACTGATCCGCCCGATAGAATCCGCCATCCAGCCCCTCATCGGCAAAGGCGCTGTAGTCGGGGCCGTAATCAACAAACTGCCAGCCAAATACAGCCTGAAAGAATGCCTTGGTCGCGGCGAGATCCCTTGCCGCAAACTCCACATAGTTCAGTTTTTCATGGACGTTCATAAAGTGATGCTCCCTGCTGATGTATTGGGCATGATGGCAGAGATAGCTGCGCCAACCTACTGACACCTCTTACGTTTTTTCTGGTCTGCTTCTCACGAGAGCGCTGCTACGATATGGGGCTTGAGCAACAAGGCTGCGGATGTGCTGAAGGGAATAAAAAAAATAAGTGGAACCGGATCCTTGCTGCGCTGGTAAGTGCGCCAACTGCAGTTGTGGTGGCGCATTATACGGTAGCCGAGCAGTAGACTATGGATGAAAACAGTCAGAGTAAAAATGACGAGAGATTCCAGCAATTGAAGACCCCATTCAGGTAAAAGGTGGGTTGTACAGGTATGGATGCGTCATGTCTAGACCCGTATGGAAATTCATTCCCTCTCAGGTTGCTCATGTGAGAGTTGTTCAGGTATCTGCCCGAACTGCTCCCACGAGGTCAATCCAAGCTGTCGGCGTTTCAGCCAGAGCCTGATTAAGGTGAAGAGGCCAAACATGCCAGCGAACACGGCTGTGTTGAACAGGACTGATATTGGATCCTTCCCCTCTGGGCGCCAGACGAAAATCCACATAATCAGACCCCAAATTGGTGCAATCGTGAGCCCTGCACAGATGAAATTGACAAACCAACCGGCGTAATAAGGCGGCTTGACGGCACAGCCTAGTTTACGCAGCAATTTGAACAACCACGGGTTGTAGTCGAACTCCTTGATGCCCTTGTCAGCCAGCTCCTGATGGGCGGCGGCCAGCCGCTCTTCAAATGTCATGGTATTGATCCTTGTGAAATTAAAGGCGCCATACGGTGCTTTTCTGGCTGCATTGTACTGACAAATCGCGGGTATGATGTGGGCTCGCGGTCACGTTCTTTCTCTGTAGAAAAAAAGAACTGGCCTCACCGCATGCTTGCCAATCCACAGCGGCTGCGCCTATAAAGGCCCATTACTCTTGTCCGGATAACAGCAATGAAGACCCATTCTGATGAACTGACCCTGTTTGTGGCGGTGGTGGAGGCGGGTAGTTTTCGCCAGGCGGCGGAGAACCTCGGCATGGACAACTCGGTGGTGAGCCGTGGCATCAAGCGGCTGGAGGAGAAGCTCTCCACCGTGCTGCTCAATCGCACCACCCGCCGGGTCAGTCTGACCGAGGAGGGGAGTTGGTTCTATCAGCGGGCGGTGAAGATCCTGACCGAGATGAGCGATGCGGAGGGGCATCTGCTGATGCGCCGGGAACAACCCGAAGGGGTGTTGAGAGTCGATGCCGCTACCCCCTTTATTCTGCACCGGCTGGTGCCGATCATCGGCGAGTTTCGCCACCGCTACCCCGCCATCGAGCTACAGCTGCACAGCTCGGAGGGCTTTATCAATCTGATGGAGCGGCGGGTGGACATGGCTATCCGCATCGGCGAGCTGACCGACTCCTCCCTGCGCGCGATGCCGCTGGGCCGTTCGCGGCTGCGGCTGCTGGCCTCTCCCGCTTATTTGAGCGAGCGCGGCACCCCGCGCCAACCGGCGGATCTGCTGAGCGGTCACGAGCTGCTCGGCTTTTTGCATCCCGATCACCTCAACCACTGGCCGCTGCTCAGTGCCGAGCAGGGGGATCGCTTTGCCATTACCCCCAGCCTGCGAGCCAGCAGCGGCGAAACCTTGCGTCAGCTGGCGTTGGCGGGGCAGGGGATCGTCTGTCTGTCAGATTTCATGACCGGGCCGGATCGGGAGAGCGGCGCGCTGGTGGAGGTGCTGGCCCGCAGCAACAGTGGCGCCTCGCGCCCCATCAATGCGGTCTTCTACTCCGATGCCCAGCGGGATATCCGGCTGCGGGTCTGGCTCGATTTTCTCAAAGAGCAGCTGGGCAGCCATACCCTGTAGTTCAGGTTGGTTTGTGCGGTTTGTTTGAACGGTTCGTCGCTGCGGTTTGCTTAACGAAAAACAAGCCGCGCCTTCGTTGCGGCCAATCAGCATGAGCCAGGCGGCAGATAAACAGACGGCCGACTTGAGGGTCGGCCGCCGGTTCGGGAAGGTGTGTGAGCTGAAGCGCAGTTAGCGGGGCAATTTGCCCCATACCCGGCTGAGCAGGGCGCCGCCGATCACCGGTGGAATGGCCAGCAGTAGGGTCCACTGCCAGGAGAGGCCGCCGACGGTGGTGGCCAGTACGATGCAGGTGAGCACCACCAGTTGGGCCACCATCATCAGGAAGGTGCCTTCGCGGGGGGTCAGGGTCTCTTTTTGAGTGGCGACGTGGGCTACGGGCGCTTGATTGGTGGTCGGTTTCATGGCGATATCCCTCTGTTGAGTCTGATATCACTAAGCAATGGCCATTCCACATTTTTTCATGTTAATTATCAATTGCTTGCAAGTCTTGTCGTCATTCCCGTTTCGAGAGCGCAGGCAAAATGATTTGCAAAATGAAAACGCCACCCTGCGGTGGCGTCTTGGTTATTGAGAGGGAGAGGGGGAAGCACCGGGTCTAGCCAATCCGGTATTGGCGGATCTGCTCGTCGATGGCTTTGGCCAGTTCGAACAGTTCGCGGCTGGCGGCATTGCTCTCCTCTGCGTGTTCACGCTGATGCTCGGCCACCATGGCGAGCTCGTCAAGCGCAGCTCTGGCTTGCCCCATCTGTTGATCCTGAGCTTGTGCCAGCGCGCTGATTTCGTTGAGTTCCCTTGCTGTCTGGTTAATTTGGCTGGTGGCATCGACCAGCACCTCTCTGGCTTGATGCATCCGGCTATAGCCCTCTTCGCTCAGGGTGTGGGAGCCTGCCATCGAGCTGCTGGCCTGCCGGGTACCCTCCTGCAGACGCAAGATAAGATCCTGCACATCCTTGGTGGCGGTCTGGGTGCGCACCGCCAGTTGGCGCACCTCGTCGGCCACCACCGCAAAGCCCCGCCCCATATCCCCTGCCCGGGCAGCCTCGATAGCGGCATTGAGGGCCAGCAGGTTGGTCTGGTTCGAGACATCGCGGATGAGGTTCATGATCTGGGTGATGTTGTTGCTGTCCTTGACCACCTCTTCAAGCAGCGCGGACGAGGTGCCGATGCTGCTGCGCAAAGTATCGAGACGATCGGCACTCTGGATCACATCCTGTTCGACACTGAGCATGTGGTCAGCGATGCGCCGGGTCACGTCGCTGACCCCCTCGGAACGGCTGGCGATCTGCTCGGCATTGCTGCCGATAGCAGCGACTACATTGGTCAGTTCTTGGATGCTCCTTGCCTGCTGGCACGCTTCTCCCGCCAGTGCCTGCGCCTGATGAAGGGTTTGCGAGGATTGGGCGGAGAGGGCACTCCCCGATTGTTGGAAGCGGGAGAAGCTCTGGTTAAGACTCTGGATCAGCCGGTTGAAGCTCTGGGCCATCTGGCCCAGCTCCGACTCGTCGGAGAAGTCGAGGCGGGTCGCCAGATCCCGATCGGCGGTGATGTGGTGCATGCCATCGGCAGCCTGACGAATCGGGCGACTGATGGAGTGAGCCAACCAGGCGGAGGCCAGCATCGCCAGAGTGCCGATGGCGAGCGACACCATGATAATGAGCTGGCGTGACTCATGTAATCCCTCTTCCAACTCGGCGCTGTTGATCTCGCCAATCAGCAGCCGGTTGAGGGTGGGGATGTAGCGTACAGCAAGAAGGTAGGTTTCTCCCTCCAGCGTCAGTGCCTCAACTGCCACCTGTTCCCCAGCCTTGGGGATAAGCCGTTTGACGGTATCGAGAAAGGATTGTTGATGGTGAGCGGCATCTTTTTGCTCCAGTGCGGGGTGGATCTCGATATTGCCTTCCATGTCCGCCAGATAGACCTGACCGCTCTTGCCGATCCGATAGCTGCTGATGAGCTTGCTCAGGGTGCTCATGTCGATGGAGGTACCGGCCACCGCCAGGGTATTGCCCTCGTGGGTGACGGCGGTGTTGATATAGAGGGAGGCTCGCTGGTTGAAATCGGAGATGTCGAGGTTCAGTTCGTAAGGTTGATTGCGCTGGAGAAAACCGTAAAACCACTCATCTTTCGGGTCTGACTCGCTCAGCGCTTTCTGGGCGGTGGGGCCGTCACTGAAGTTGAGCAAGGTGTTGGTCTGGCGAGGGACAATAAAGACGTTACCGCCGAGACGTCGTTGCAGAGCCTGAAAGTAGCGCTCCATCTCGGGCCACTCAGCTTCTGGCATGCCAGCGGTCAGCCAGTCGATGACGAAGCTGTTGCTGGCGAGCGCTTGCGCCTCGGTCAGGTGCTGGGTCAGCTGGGCGGTCAGCTGGTTGGCAATGCGGTCCACACTGCTTGGCAGCTCATAGCGTTCGACCCGCTGCTGTGCCTGCGTGTGGGATATCTGCTCGAGGATCAGGGTGATGCAACTGATGGCGATAACCATCAGTATCGCTACGCCGGAGAGGATCCGGGTGCGGATCCCGAGCCCTGACCAGAGTGAGTGCAGTGTAAAACGGTGTATCGCCCTCTCCATATCGCTCTCCTCATAAATAAGGTCTCATATGCGACCCAGATGATTATTATAGATAGAGAACTCAATTGCGTTGTGGCGGATGGTAACAACAGAGGGCGGCAGAAAAACAGGAGTGAGCAATGAGCGGGGAAGGGAGCAGAAACCGGCAAGGGAAAGCATAAAAAGAGAGGCCGACATTGCGGTCGGCCTCTCTGGTGTTTATCTCAACGGAATATCGGATGTCCGATCAATCCTCTTCAGCCCAACGGCGTGAACGCTCAACCGCTTTTTGCCAGCCGCTGTAACGTTTGGCGCGATCGTCTCTGTCCATCTGCGGGATGAACTCGCGGTCCACGCTGAACTTGTCTTCCAGCTCGTCTGAGCTCTTCCAGAAGCCGACTGCCAGACCGGCCAGGAAGGCGGCACCCATGGCGGTAGTCTCGATGCGGGTCGGACGCACCACCGGGGTGTGCATCATGTCAGCCTGGAACTGCATCAGGAAGTCGTTGGCTACGGCGCCGCCGTCGACTTTCAGCGCAGCCAGCTTGATGCCGGAGTCCTGCTGCATCGCATCCAGCACATCGCGGCTCTGATAGGCGATGGATTCCAGCGCAGCACGGATGATGTGGTTGCGGTTGGCACCACGGGTCAGACCGACCATGGTGCCGCGAGCATACGGATCCCAGTAGGGCGCGCCCAGACCAACGAAGGCCGGTACCAGATAGACGCCGTTGGTATCGCCCACCTTGGAGGCGAAGTAGTCGGTATCGCGGGCATCGTGAATGATCTTCAGCTCGTCACGCAGCCACTGGATGGTGGCGCCGCCCATGAACACTGCACCTTCCAGCGCGTAGTTCACTTCCCCTTTCGGGCCGATGGCAACGGTAGTCAGCAGGCCGTTGCTGGAGCGAACCGGCTCGGTACCGGTGTTCATCAGCATGAAGCAGCCGGTGCCGTAGGTGTTTTTGGCCATCCCTTTTTCAAAGCAGAGCTGGCCGAACAGGGCAGACTGCTGGTCACCGGCAATACCGGCGATGGGGATGCGGGAGCCGCCGCCCCGAGTGGTGTAGCCGTACACTTCGGAAGAGGGTTTCACTTCCGGCAGCATGGACATGGGGATGCCCAGCTCGTCCAGCATCTTCTCGTCCCACTTCAGCTCGCGGATGTTGTAGAGCATGGTACGGGAGGCGTTGGTCGGGTCGGTGACGTGCACTTCGCCATTGGTCATCTTCCAGACCAGCCAGGTGTCGATGGTGCCGAACAGCAGTTCGCCGTTCATCGCCTTCTCGCGGGCACCTTCCACGTTGTCGAGGATCCACTTCACCTTGGTACCGGAGAAGTAGGCATCCAGCACCAGACCTGTGTTCTCGCGAACGTACTCTTCCAGACCGCGAGCTTTGAGCTCTTCGCAGATGGCGGCGGTGCGGCGGCACTGCCAGACGATGGCGTTGTAGATGGGCTTGCCGGTGGCCTTTTCCCAGACAACGGTGGTTTCACGCTGGTTGGTGATACCGATGGCGGCGATCTCTTCGCTGCGCAGGCCGGTCTTGGCCAGCACTTCGGTAAAGACGGAGGATTGGGTCGCCCAGATCTCCATCGGGTCGTGCTCTACCCAGCCCGCTTTCGGGTAGTGCTGGGTGAATTCGCGCTGGGAGGTACCGACAATGTTGGCATCCTGATCAAACACGATGGCGCGGGAAGAGGTGGTTCCCTGGTCCAGAGCGACGACATATTTCTTTTCAGCAGACATGATGTTCTCCACGTTTCTATTTTCCACGTTTTTATACGTTGGAGGGGGCCGCTCTTATGCGGCAGCCTCTTCTTTGGCGGTTTGGGTCGCTTGCTCGGTGGTGACGACACGGTTGCCCGGGACGCAGGGAGCCAGCACTTTGACATACAGAGCGGTACCAATCTGGGCGCCAACGATGGGGCCAAGGATCGGAACCCAGAAGTAGGGGTTGTCACGACCACCGGTCAGGGCAACATCACCCCAGCCAGCAAAGAACGCGAACAGTTTCGGACCAAAGTCACGGGCCGGGTTCATGGCAAAACCGGTTAACGGGCCAAGGGAGGCACCAATCACCGCGATCAGGATACCGATCAGCAGAGCGGCTGCGAAACCTTTGGGGGCGCCATTGTTGTTGTCACCCAGCGCCATGATGCCCAGCATCAGGACGGCGGTGATTACCAGCTCGACGGCGAAGGCTTGCATGTTGGTCAGCAGGGCATTGGGGTAGGTGGAGAAGATCCCGGCGGTGCCGAGGCTCTCGACGCTGCCGCGCACCACGTTATGGGTCACTTCCCACTGGGTGAAAAGGTTACCATAAAGGAAATAGACAAGGGCGGCGAAGCAGAAGGCACCGGCCATCTGGGCGATGATGTAGGGCACCACCTTGCGCTTGTCGAACCCGCAGAAGGTCATCAGCGCCAGGGTTACAGCAGGGTTCAGGTGAGCACCTGAAATGCCGCCGGTCACATAGATGGCGATGGCCACACCCAGACCCCAGGTAATGGAGATTTCCCACTGCCCGAAGTTGGCGCCTGCCAGCACCAGTGCCGCCACACATCCGACGCCGAAAAATATCAGCAGGCCGGTTCCGATAAACTCGGCGATGCACTCGCCAAGCAGGGTATTGGGTCTTTGTATGCTCATACTTTTGTTCCTTATATCCACCCGTAGAGGTTTGATGTTCCGTTTTATCTTTTTGTGTCTATCCGTTGCTGCCGAAAACGTTTCCTTGTTGTTTTTGCGTCTTGCGCAAACGTTATGCTCGTTTGCGCTCGTTATCGGTCGTGACAGAAAATAACCCTTCCCAATAATTTCACCATCCCCCCTCCATAGGAAATGTGGACAAGATCCCACTCATTGCTAAGAAAATGTGACGTAAAGCATCTTGATAACCGCCAGTTACCACTTAGGGGGTAGCTCGCAACCCTTGCCACACAAGGGCTGGCGCTTGTTGAGTGGTTTCTCACTTGGAGCTTTTATTTGTAATAAAACTGCAATATTTGAGCATGCATCACAGATTAAATGAGCGCATATGAGCACAATAGGCTCGCTTACGAATTAGTGGACTCACATGATTCGTCGGAATGGTCAGGGCATCCTCAACCGCCCATAACAACAATAAGGAAGCAGAACATGCTTAGTCTCTTCAGGCCTGCGGCGCACATCGACAGGCTCCCGGCTGACAAGGTCGACCCCTTCTACAAACGCAAGCGTTGGCAGGTGTTTTTCGGGATCTTCTTCGGTTACGCCGGCTACTATCTGGTACGGAAAAACTTCAGTCTGGCGATGCCCTATCTGATCGAGCAGGGCTTCTCCCGTGGTGATCTCGGTTTCGCGCTCTCCGGGGTCTCCATCGCTTACGGTTTGTCCAAGTTCCTGATGGGGAACGTCTCTGACCGTTCCAACGCCCGTTACTTCCTCTCCGCCGGTCTGCTGCTCTCGGCTGCCATCATGTTCATGATGGGTACCATGCACTGGGCCACCTCCAGCATTGCCATCATGTTTGTGCTGTTGTTCCTGAACGGTTGGGCACAGGGCATGGGCTGGCCGCCCTGCGGTCGCACCATGGTGCACTGGTGGTCACAGAAAGAGCGCGGTGAAGTGGTTGCGGTCTGGAACGTGGCGCACAACGTGGGCGGCGGCATGATTGGCCCGCTGTTTATCCTCGGGATGGGCTGGTTCAACGACTGGCGCAGTGCCTTCTATGTGCCTGCGGCAGCGGCGGCCGCCATCGCGGTGATCGCCTTCTTCGTGATGCGTGATACCCCGCAATCGGTCGGTCTGCCTCCTATCGAGGAGTACAAGAACGACTATCCGAAGGATTACAACGAGAGCCACGAGCAGGAGTTCTCCGCCAAGGAGATCTTCGTCAAGTACGTGCTGCACAACAAACTGCTGTGGTACATCGCGATCGCCAACGCTTTCGTTTACCTCATTCGTTACGGTGTGCTGGACTGGGCGCCAACCTACCTGAAAGAGGCCAAGCACTTCACCGTCGACAACTCCTCCTGGGCTTACTTCCTCTACGAGTGGGCCGGTATTCCTGGCACCCTGCTGTGTGGCTGGATCTCTGACAAGATGTTCCAGGGCCGCCGTGCACCGGCCGGTATCCTGTTCATGGTGCTGGTGACCCTGGCTGTGCTGGTTTACTGGTTCAACCCGGCCGGCAACCCGACCATCGACATGATGGCGCTGGTGGCTATCGGCTTCCTGATCTACGGCCCTGTCATGCTGATCGGCCTCTATGCTCTTGAGCTGGCACCGAAGAAAGCTGCTGGTACTGCGGCAGGTTTCACCGGTCTGTTCGGTTATCTGGGCGGCGCCGTGGCAGCCAACGCCATGCTGGGTTATACCGTTGACCATTTCGGTTGGGATGGCGGCTTCATGGTGCTGACTGTCTCCTGCGTGCTCTCCATCATCCTGCTGGCGATGACCCTCAAGCATGAGAACATTGCCGTTGCGGCCAAGAAAGCGGCTGCCCATAAGGCATAAAACGTGATCCTCAGCTTATTGATCCCAAAGGGGATCAGGTAAACTGCCAAAAGGCCCCGCATCTGCCGGGGCCTTTTTTTGTCTCATCATCGGAGTGCAAGCGTGAAGCAAACCCAACGACATCTGGAGATCCTGGACGTCCTGACGCGGCAGGGATTTGTCTCGACCGACGATCTGGTGACCCACTTTGACGTCAGCCCCCAGACCATTCGCCGGGATCTGAACGATCTCGCCGAACAGAACAAGATCCGGCGCCATCATGGCGGTGCCTCCCTGCATTCGAGTACCGTCAATACCGCCTACAGCGCCCGTAAAGTGATGCAACTCAAGGAGAAAGAGCGCATCGCCCGCGAGGTCGCGGCCAATATTCCCGACGGCTCATCGCTCTTTATCGACATAGGCACCACCACCGAAGCCATTGCCCGCGCTCTGCTCGATCACCGCGAGCTGCGCATCGTCACCAACAACCTCAACGTGGCCAGCATTCTGACGGCCAAGGATGACTTCACCGTCATCATCGCCGGTGGCGAGATCCGCAACCGCGATGGCGGCATCGTGGGGGAGGCGACCCGCGACTTTATCGGTCAGTTTCGCATGGACTATGGTGTCATCGGGATTTCGGGGATCGACAACGACGGCTCCCTGCTCGATTTCGACTATCACGAGGTGAAGATTGCCCAGGCCATCATCGCTCACTCCCGTCAGGTGTTCCTGGCCGCCGACCACACCAAGTTCGGTCGCAATGCCATGGTCAATCTGGGCAATCTCAGCCAGATCCACGCCCTCTTTACCGATCAGGAGCCACCGGAAAAGCTGACGCGATTGATGGCGCAACACCAGATCGCTTGCCACATCTGCTGACGGCGAAACACGCCAAGGCTGTGCCGGTCGCCCGTCAGGGCGGCCTCCTTTCTCTCCCCCAGCCCCGCACTCATCTCACCCCTTTATGGGTATTGCCAAAACCACTATTCAATCTGGTTTTTTTGGCTAGTAACCCGCCGATGTTGGCCCGGCGCCATTCGGTTACTTGCCGTACCACTTTTGCCACTTCTGGCGGGCTGTGGCGATCACACTTTCATCATAAAATGTTCGTTTGTTGTATTTTCATGTTCTAAAATGAGCGAAATCAAACATTGCTGTTATGGCAATCATAAAAATGAAAGTAGGTGAACATGAGCGAACATTATGATCTGGTCGTCGTCGGTGGCGGCATCAACGGGGTCGGCATCGCAGCCGATGCGGCAGGACGGGGTCTGAAGGTTGCCCTGTTTGAGGCGCAAGATCTCGCCTCTGCCACCTCGTCCAACTCCAGCAAGCTGATCCACGGCGGTTTGCGCTATCTCGAGCATTACGAATTCCGGCTGGTGAAAGAGGCGTTGGCGGAGCGGGAGGTGCTGCTCGGTATGGCGCCCCACATCGCGCGTCCCATGCGTTTTCGCCTGCCGCACCGTCCACACCTGCGTCCGGCCTGGATGATCCGTGCTGGTCTGTTCCTCTATGACAATCTGGCCAAGCGCGACAAGCTCAAGGGGAGCTGCGGCGTGCGCTTCCTGCCGCAAGATGGCTTGACCGCGGGGATCAACAAGGGATTTGAATACTCGGACGCCTGGGTCGACGACGCCCGGCTGGTGGTGCTCAATGCCATGATGGCCCGTGACAAGGGGGCCGACGTGCAGACCCGCACCCGTTGCATCAAGGCGGTGCGCGGTTCCAAACACTGGACGCTCACTTTGGAGCGGGAAGGGGGCGAGCAGTTCACCGTCACCTGCCGTGGTCTGGTCAATGCCGCGGGCCCCTGGGTCAAGACCTTCTACGACGAGAGCCTGCACGAGAAATCCCCCCGCGGCATTCGCCTTATTAAAGGCAGCCACATGATAGTGCCGCGCATCCACGAGCGCGAAGAGGCCTATATCCTGCAAAACGAAGATAACCGTATCGTCTTCGTCATCCCTTATCAGCAGGACTACTCCCTTATCGGCACCACGGATGTGGAGCACCACGGCAGCCCGCGGGAAGCGAAGATCAGCGAGGCCGAAATTACCTACCTGTGCAAGGTGGTCAACGCCCACTTCACTCGCCAAATTGCGCCGAAAGATGTGATCTGGACTTACGCTGGGGTACGCCCGCTCTGTGATGACGAGTCAGACTCGCCGCAGGCGGTGACCCGCGACTACACCCTCGAACTGTCTGGCGAGTCTGACGGTGCGCCGCTCTTGTCGGTGTTTGGCGGCAAGCTCACCACCTATCGTAAGCTGGCGCAGGCTGCCTGCAACAAGCTCAAGCCCTGGTTCAGCCAGATGGGGGATGACTGGACTGCGACCAGCCGTCTGCCCGGCGGCGAGTTTGACTGCTCGGTGCGCGAGCTGGCCCGCGCCTTTGCGCTGGAGTTTGACTGGCTCGATGATCGCAGTGCCCTGCGCATTGCCGAGGCCTATGGTGCCCATGCCCGTCTTTGGCTGAAAGAGGATCGCGGCATTCACTTCGGTGGTGGCCTCTACGAGTCGGAAGTGCGTTATCTCATCGAGCGGGAGTGGGCCTGTTCACTGGACGATATCCTCTGGCGCCGCAGCAAGCTGGGGCTGCGCCTGAACGACTCAGAGCAGCAGATGCTGCAGATTTGGCTCGACCAATACCATCAGGCTCTGCGCAAGGCGAGCTGATGAGTGACGGTGGGCAGTGCGCTGCTGCCCACCGCTTTCCACCGTAAATATGCAACAAACCTCTGATAGAACAATTACCTACACACAATAATAAAGAGCATCACATATGAAAAAACTCGCCGTTTCTCTCATCGCCTTGAGCCTTGGGGCATCCCTCTCATTACCCGTGTTGGCTGCCGATGAAGGCAAGGTTGTGATCGCCCACCGTGGCGCTTCCGGCTACCTGCCCGAGCATACCCTGGAGTCCAAGGCGCTGGCCTATGGCATGGGCGCTGACTATCTGGAGCAGGATCTGGTCATGACCAAGGATGACCAGCTGGTGGTGATGCACGATCACTTCCTCGATGGCATCACCGATGTGGCGGCGCGCTTCCCCGGTCGTGCCCGTCCGGACGGCCGTTATTATGTGGTGGATTTCACCCTGGACGAGGTGCGCTCCCTGCGTATGACCGAGCCGTTCCAGCTGGTGGATGGCAAGCAGGTGCCGGTCTATCCGGCCCGCTTCCCGCTCTG
This sequence comes from Aeromonas sp. 603607, assembly GCF_049171595.1. Lineage (NCBI taxonomy): Bacteria > Pseudomonadati > Pseudomonadota > Gammaproteobacteria > Aeromonadales > Aeromonadaceae > Aeromonas > Aeromonas sp. 603607. The sequence continues at coordinate 68,732 of NZ_JAAKOV010000019.1, read as the reverse complement.
GAAGTCAGACTTCAAGATCCATACCTTCCAGGAGGAGATCGAGATGATTCAGGGGCTCAACAAGAGCACCGGCAAGAACATCGGGATCTACCCGGAGATCAAGGCGCCCTGGCTGTTCCGTCACGAAGGCAAGGATATCTCCAAAGCAGTGCTGAAGGTGCTCAAGGAGTACGGCTACACCGGGAAGGACGACAAGGTCTATCTGCAGTGCTTCGATGCCGATGAACTCAAGCGCATCAACAGCGAACTGATGCCCGCCATGGGTATGGATCTGAAACTGGTGCAGCTGATGGCCGAGACCGACTGGAACGAGACCATGGTCTACGACGCCAAGGGCAAGGCGACCCCCTACAACTATGACTGGATGTTCAAGCCGGGGGCGATGAAAACCATCGCCAGCTATGCCGAAGGGATTGGCCCGTGGAAGCCGATGATCGTCACCGAGCCGGGCACTTTGGGCAAACCGGTCTTCACCGGTATGGTAAAAGAAGCCCACGCGGCGGGCCTGAAAGTTCACCCCTATACCTTCCGTCAGGATGAGGGGCAGATCCCGGCCTATGCCAAGGACTTCACCGATCTCCTTAACATCTTCCTCTATCAGGCCGATGTGGACGGGGTGTTCAGCGACTTCCCCGACAAGGCGGTGGCCGTCATCAAGGCCCATCAAGAGGCGGCCAAATAGCACTCTGGCGCCATTTGAATGCAACGCGAGGCCAATTGGCCTCGCTTTTTGTTTCAGGTTCCCGCAACGGGAGTGTGCGCCCTGTCAGAAAATAGCCAGATCACGTCATGGTGTGCCGGATCTGCATCATTTTACGCAGTTTTTACGTAGCAGATCGCTGGCATGAAATCGGCAGAGCGGTTAGTCTAGCGGCGTTGAACCAACCCCATGAGGTACAGATGAAAACCGTATTGCGTTTTAGCCTGCTGGGCGCCTTGTTGCTGGGTGGCCATGCCTTCGCCGCCGAGCCGAAAAAATTTGATATCAGCATGTTCCCAGCCGCTGACGTGAATCAGGAACGTGTGGTGATCCGCCTGCCTGAAGTCGAGAAAGAAGCCGACATGATGGTCGAGCTGCAGGTCGGCAAAAAGATGATGGTTGATTGCAACGTACCGCGTTTTGCAGGCAACCTGGAACAGCACAGCGTCAAAGGCTGGGGCTACAACTACCTGAAACTGGGCAAGGTTTCCGACCCCATCAGCACCCTGATGATGTGCCCGGATAACCAGCAGAAAGAGACCTTCGTCCAGATCTACGGTCAGGGCTTCTTCGTGAACTACAACTCAAAACTGCCGTTCGTGATCTACGTGCCGCAGGAGTATGAAGTGCGCTACCGTCTGTGGCGTGCCGACAACCTGGCCCAACCGGCCATGATTGAGTAAGCATGTTTGAACCAAAGGTTCAGCTGGTTCACCTGATGTGATAAATAAAGCGCCGTATGGCGCTTTATTTTTGCCTGCACAGTCCAAAAAGTGACGTGCAAATTGGCTGCACGTTTACATAAGTTTATTATTTATCAACGTTTTTTGTGTGTTATGCCACAAAATCGGCGCCAGCTATGGGGCAAAGTGACTTCGATAAAAGATATTTATTAATATAGTGAGAAAATTGATTTTGCACTCGGCGATGGCCTGATGATACTTGCCCGCAAAGGTCAAACTAACCAGAAAAAAGAGCACTATGAGCTTCGAATCAGACAAGCGTTTCAACGACTTCAAACATTTTCCCCGTGGCCTGCGTCGCAGTGGCGAATTCACTGTGGCCGAAGCGGACAGTCTGGAAAAGTATGGTACCGCCATGCTGGCACTCTACCAGGGCAACTTGGCACCCCGTGACGATGTCGAGTCCGCCTTCGTCGAGCAGGTCAAATCCGGCGAAGCCGGTGCCAACCCCCATGCCAAGGTGTGGTTCAAGTACCTCAAGGTGATCGGTCCCAAGCGCGTTCATCGCCTCTGCACCGTCGTTGGCGGCGCCAGCGAAGAGAGCAGCGGTGGCGGCAGCTTTGATGTCGGTGGTGGCAGCGGCGGTGGCAGTGACGAGTCCATCGATTAATGGATACCGAGCTGCTTCGGACCTTTATCGAGGTGAGCAAGACCCGGCATTTTGGCCGGGCTGCTGAAAATCTCTACCTGACCCAGTCGGCGGTGAGTTTCCGGATCCGCCAGCTAGAGCAGCAACTGGGTGTCAGTCTGTTTGCCCGTCATCGCAACAACATCCGCCTGACCGCCTCCGGTGAGCGTCTGCTGCCCTACGCAGACGCCATCTTGCACACCCTTGGTCGCGCCAAGCAGGATGTTGCGCTCTCGCCAGGATTCAGCCAGCAGTTGGCTATCGGCGCGCCCGCTGTGTTCTGGGAGCTCGATTTCAACGACTGGCTCAATCACATCTATGCGCTGGCGCCCGGTTTGGCGGTGCGGCTGGAAACAGCCTCCCGCGAGCACCTCTGCCGCCAGTTGCTGGAGCGCTCCCTCGATCTGGCCCTGCTCTCCGAGCCCACCAAGATCGACGAGATTGCCCTGCATCCCATCGGTGAGCTGGTGTTCGAGCTGGTGAGCCGGGATCCGGCCGCCAATGCCGACAACCTGATGCAGATGCCGCACATCCACCTCGACTGGGGCACCAGCTTCGAGCCGCAACCCAGCCGCTTGCAGAGCCTGCAAAAGACCCCGGTGCTGCACTCCAGTTCCGCCAGCATGGCGTTGCAGTTCGTGCTGGCCAACGGTGGTGCTGCCTACCTGCCACGGCGGATGGTCAGCCCCTTCCTCGAGAAGGGGACGCTCCATCTGGTCGAGGGGGGGCAGCCGCTGAGCCGTCCGCTCTATCTCGCCTATCTGGAGAAATCCGATCGCCGGGAGCTGATCGATCAGCTGCTGACCCTGCCACTAGGTTGGCACGACGCCGAGCTGCGCCTCAACGTCGAATAAGCGTCGAGTGTTATCCAAGGAAGAGCCCACCCCACGGTGGGCTCTTCTGTTTGGGGAAAATTGCAGGGAGCGAGGTCACGTAATTGGCGCGGGAGGCTTGGCGTCATCGGTCTGTAACGGTACCTTTTCAGGCTGTTTATCCGATTGAGCACTGACAGGGATGGATTGTAATTGATCGACTTTCGTCACCCCGAATGGCGGGCACTGGCGCAGCAGTTGCTGAGCCACTCACCTGTGGTGATCCGTGGCCGCCAGTGGCAACCGCTGGTGGGCCTGCTCAAGGATAACCAGCTGCTGCTTGCCCATGGCAGCCACAGCTATGAGCTCACCCCGGCCGGACGGCGCTATCTCACCCGCGAGCTGATGCTGGCCGAGATCGCCACCGCGCCCCCCGAGCCCGAGGAGTGGTTGCATGCTCAGGGCTGGCAATTGGGGGAGCAGGTCAATGAACGGGTGCTGGCGGCGCTCTATCACAAGAGCGAAGTGAACTTCACCCCCAACGAGCAGATCGATTTCGAGGACAAGGGGATCCGGCTCTGTGCCGATCAGCTGTTGCGTTTGCGCGCCGCCCAGTCGTTCAGCCTCTTTTTTAGCGGCGGCACCCTGATCGACGCAGCCCCCTGGTTGCAGGCGCTGGGGGAGGTGGCGCTGCCCGAGCGCACCCTGGCGGGTCTTGGCAAGATCCTGTGGGGGGAGGGGAGTATCGAGCGGGTGATCACCACCGACAGCGTCGGCGCTTTTGCCGAGCTGCCTCTTGAACCCGGCACCTTGCTGGTGTGGGCTCCCCCATCGGCTCCTCTGGCCTTGCAGCAGGTGGTGGCCGCCTTGCCCCCCAATGTGCTGTGGAGTCATCTCACCGCCCTCAACCCTGCCGGGGTGGATCGGCTGCAGGCGCTGGCCCAGCGGCTGGGTCGTCCGGCCAGCTGGTGGTTGCCCCGTGATCTGGCCCCCATCCTCAGCGCGTATGCCCAGCCTTTGACTGAGGCTCGGCCCTGGGAGCCGAGCCGGATCCCCAAGCCATTGTTAGCAGTTTGTAGCGGTTTGGTTGAGTCCAATGGTGGCTTGTCGGCCGAGGTGTGCGCGCTGGCACCAGCGTGGCATGCCGTTGGTTGAAATTGGCCTGAAAGCGAGCCAAAAAGCGGTTTTCCCCCATTGAACGCGGTGATATAAAGAGTTGACGAAGCGCTCGCCAGATGAGCGCTTTTGTTTATCAAGCCGCTTTGCCACCCAACGAACTCAACGGAATACAGGGAATACCATGTTTGAAAAGGTTGTTGCCGCCCCAGCGGATCCGATCCTGGGCCTGACCGAAGCCTTCCGCGCTGACTCTCGCCGCCACAAGATCAATCTGGGCGTAGGGATCTACAAGGACGAGTCCGGTGCTACCCCCATTCTTCACTGCGTCAAGAAAGCCGAGCAGAAGCTGCTGACCGACGAGAAGACCAAGAACTACCTCGGTATTGAAGGCAATATCGAATATGGCCGTATCGTGCAGCAACTGCTGTTCGGGCAGCACTCTGCGCTGGTTGCCAGCGGCCGCGCCAAGACCGCGCAAGCACCGGGCGGCACCGGTGCCCTGCGTATCGCGGCCGAATTCGTGGTGCGCAACGGTCTGGCCAAGACCATCTGGATCTCCGATCCCACCTGGGCCAACCACGTCAGCGTGTTCCAGGCCGCGGGCCTGACCGTCAAGTGGTACAAGTACTACGACGCCGCCACCAAGGGGCTCGACTTTGCTGCCATGCAGGCCTCGCTGGCCGAAGTGCAGCCGGGTGAGCTGGTGCTGCTGCACGGCTGCTGCCACAACCCGACCGGTATCGACCCCACTAGCGATCAATGGCGCGCGCTGGCCAAGCAGAGTGCTGCCGCCGGCTGGTTGCCGCTGTTTGACTTCGCCTATCAGGGTTTTGCCCGTGGTATTGAAGAGGATGCCGAAGGCCTGCGCATCTTCGCCGAGTGCCATGACGAGCTGCTGGTGGCGAGCTCCTTCTCCAAGAACTTCGGCCTCTACAACGAGCGGGTCGGCGCCTTCACGCTGGTGAGCGCGACCAAAGAGATCGCCGATGTGGCCTTCACCCAGGTCAAGACCGTCATTCGTGCCAACTACTCCAACCCGCCGTCACACGGCGCCGCTGTGGTCACCGCCGTGGTGAGCGATCCGGCTCTCTATGCCGAGTGGGTCGAAGAAGTGGCCGCCATGCGGGTGCGTATTCGCGAGATGCGCGAGCTGCTGGTAGAGAAGTTGGTTGCCCTCGGCGTGAGCCAGGATTTCAGCTTTATCCGCGAGCAGAACGGCATGTTCTCCTTCTCCGGTCTCTCCAAGGATCAGGTTGAGCAGCTCAAGAGCGAGTTTGCCATCTACATCGTTGGCTCAGGCCGGATCAGCGTAGCCGGTATTACCCGCGCCAATATCGATCCTCTGTGCGAGGCGATCGCCAAGGTGCTGTAATCGCATCGCCTTGTGCTCTGGCACTATGCGGCACTATGCCATGAAAAAGCCCGTCACCTTGGTGACGGGCTTTTTTGATCGCCAACGGCTGATCGCCAAACAAGGGTAAGGGCGGCTCAGTGGTGGCGGGCACCTTGCCACAGCTTGCGCAGTTGCAACAGCAGCGCGGTCAGGGCGCCGCCGCTCAGGGCGGTGAGTACCGCCAGCAGTAGGCTGCCGAGCAGGAAGGGGGGCACCAGGGTGGCTGCCTCCTGCTCCAGCCAGTGCAGGGTCCAGCTGAGGTGGAAAGGCTCCGGCGTCTGGTGCAGTACCAGACAACCGGTGCGATAGGCGTAGAGGTACATGAACGGCAGGGTCAGCGGATTGTTGAACCAGACCGCCAGCAGTGCCAGCGGCAGGTTGAGGCTGAACGCCAGCGCCAGACCGACTGCGATGAGCGAGTGCATCGGGATAGGGAACCAGCAGGCGAAGATCCCGGCCGCCACCGCGCCACTCAGGGCGCGAGTGCCCCCTTGCCAGAGGGCTGGGGCAAGCAGTCGCTCACCAAACAGGGCAAACCACTTCTGCTGGCGCAGGGTATCGGGATCTAGCTTGAAGCGGGCAAACCAGCGACTCAGCATGGGCGGGCCATCTTGCGTTTTTGCCACTGGCGCACCGTGCTGATCCGCCAGAAGGTGCGGATGAGGGTGTAACCGATAAGAGAACTGAGCAGGGCCAGGATCAGCGAGCCCAGCAACAGCGGGGGGGCCACTGTGCCCAGTACCGAGACCAGCCACTCCCAGGTGAATTCAATCTCTATCTGCTGCGCCGAATGTCCCAGCAGCTGGCAACCCACCAGATAGGCGCCATAGAGCAGGGGCGGCATGGTAAAGGGGTTGGAGAGCCAGACCAGCGCCACCGAGAGCGGCAGATTGACCCGGCACAGGATGGCGCCACCGGCGGCCAGCAGCATCTGGCAGGGGAGCGGCACCCAGGCCATGAAGAGGCCCACCGCAAATGCCCCGGCAGCCGAGCGGCGGTTGAGGTGCCAGAGGTTGGCATCGAGCAGCAGTTTGCCGAACAGCCGCAGGTGCTTGTGTTCTTTCAGGGTTTGCTGATCGGGCATCCAGCGTTTAATGAGTCGTTTGGGCATATTGAAACCTTGCTAAATACTTGCTCCATGGATCTGCGTCTGTTGTCGTTTGCCCTGGGGGCAAGCTCCTCACTGCTCTGGCCATGGTTACCTTCACTCGCATGGGGGGGCCTGTTGCTGTCCCTGCTGATCCCCCTTGCATATTGCCGTGCCTGGCGGTGGCTGTTTCTCCTGCTCGGCATCCTCTGGATGCAGGCCAATCTTGCCTATCGGCTGGCCTGGCTGGAGCGGTTGGGCGATCAGACGAGCCACATGATAACCGCACAGCTGCAAAGTGCAGAGCCCGAGGGGGATAAATTTGTCCGGCTGCTGCTGCGGGTGAGCACCCTCGACGAGCAACCGGTGACACCTGAGCCCCTGATCCGGGTCAATGCCTATCAGGCATTACCCGCCATGACGGTAGGCAGCCGGATCACCCTGGTGACCTCGTTGAAACCGGCTCACGGTCTGGCCAACGAGGCGGGGCTGGATGGGCGGCGTCTGCTGCTGGGCAAGGGGATCACCGCCACTGGCAATCTGCGTCGGGTGATAGATATTCAACAGGCACCTGCGGGTTGGCGTGAACGCTGGTTGGGGGCCGCGACCGAGAGTTGGCGTCCGCTTGACCATGCCCCCTTGCTGGCGGCGCTCACTTTTGGCGAGCAGAGCGGCATCACGGATGCCCAGTGGGAGCTGTTTCGCGGCAGCGGCCTGACCCATATCATCGCCATCTCAGGGCAACACATCGCGCTGGTGGCGGTGCTTGGGTGGTGGCTGGGCAGGCTGTTTGGTCTGCGCGGCGCCATCATCACCTCCCTGCTGTTTGCCGCCGTCTACAGTGCGTTGGCCGGATTTGCGGTGGCCACCGAACGGGCTCTGATCATGGTGCTGGTGTGGAGTGTATTGCGCTGGAGCCGGCGGGAGTGGCCGGCCTGGCGCATCTGGCTGTGGGCCTTTGTGGTATTGACCCTCTGGGATCCCTTCGCCCTCTATTCGGCCAGCTTCTGGCTCTCGTTTCTGGCGGTGGCCATCTTGCTGCTGGTGGGATATGTCCACGACAAGCCGGGGCTCTGGCAGATCCAGCTCTGGCTGCTACTCGGTCTGCTGCCGCTGCAACTGGCGTTGTTCGAGGGGATAGCGCCCCTTGCCATGGTGATCAACCTGTTGGCTGTGCCGCTCTTTTGTATCGCTATCATTCCGCTGGCCCTGATCGGTGTGCTGCTTGCGCCGCTTTCCACCTCGCTTGCCTATGGCCTGTTCTGGCTGGCGGATCTGGGGCTCGGGTGGGTGCTGACGATCCTGAGCTGGCTTTCCGATCAACTGCAACTGTGGTGGCCACTGCCTGGCTGGTGGCTGCCGCTTTGCACCCTGCTGTTGCTGCTCTGGTTCGCCGCACAGTGGCGCCCGGTACGCTGGCTGTTGCTACCGGGTCTGTGTGCGCTGTTATTGGCGCTCTGGCCAACGCCTGTCCGCTGGCAACTGCGGGTGCTGGATGTGGGGCAGGGGCTGGCAGTGCTGATCAGCAAGGGGGAGCGTGCCATCCTCTATGACACCGGTGATCGCTATCCCGGAGGCTACAACATGGCGGACGCGGTGATCCTGCCCCAGCTAAGCCATCTGGGGATCCGGGTCATCGATCGCCTCATCATCAGCCACAAGGATCGGGACCATGCCGGCAATCGCAAGCGACTGCTCAGCGCCATGCCGGTGCGTCACGAGCTCTCCTCTTACCCCTTCAGTGAGAGAACAACGCTCTGCCAGCGTGGGCAACAGTGGCGCTGGCAGGGACTCTCGTTTGCAGTGCTCTGGCCAGAACGCCCCGGTGGCGGGCGTAATAACGATGGCTGCGTGGTGCGCATCAGCGATGGGCAGCGCAGCGTGCTGCTCAGTGCCGATATCGAGCGGCAGGCCGAGCAGCGGCTAGTGGCGCTGGAGGGGGAGGGGTTGGCCAGTACCTTGTTGGTGAGCCCCCATCATGGCAGTCGCACCTCCTCCACGCCCCCGTTTGTCGCGGCGGTAGCGGCGCAGGAGGTGATCCACAGCGCCGGTTTTATGAATCAGTGGGGCTTTCCCCGTCCCGATGTAGTGGCCCGCTATCGGGATGCCCGCCAGTGGATCACCGGTCAGCAAGGGGCGATGCTGGTCGAACCCACCGCAGAGGGCTTGAGCGTCACCGCCAAGCGAGATGTGGGGCCCTGGTACCGGCGCAGTGGCGACTGGTGGCGACCGCGAGTGTGGTTTGAGCAATAATCGGCCATTTCTGCCGTGTAGGAATGCGATATAGGTGGCGGCGCTTGGTGTAAGCCTGCGCTTTGGCTAGAATAGCCCGTCATTTCCATTACTAACGGCTATTCATGCAACAAGAAACCTCACAAGAGAGCTGGCCAGTATTCAAACGCCTGCTCGGTTATGTCCGTGATCGCAAGCTGGGCCTGGTCGGTGGCATCATCGGGATGCTGGGCTACGCCGCCGTGGATACCACCTTTGTCTACTCCATCAAGCCGCTGATCGATCAGGGCATCAATGGCAACGACAGCACCGTTCTGAAATGGATGCCCTTCTTCGTCCTCGGCATCGTGGCCCTGCGCGGTGTCGCCAACTTTCTCTCCAACTACTGCATGGCCTGGGTCGGCAACCACGTGGTGATGCGTCTGCAACAGCAGGTGTTCAATCACATGGTGGCGATGCCGATGAGCTTCTTCGACCGTCAGAACACCGGCCATCTGCTCTCCAAGGTGACCTATGACGCGAGTCAGGTCTCCTCGGCGGCAAGTACCACGCTAGTGACCCTGGTGCGGGAAGGGGCGACCGTGGTCGGCCTGCTCGGCCTGATGTTCTGGCACTCCTGGCAGCTGTCAGTGATCTTTTTGGTGGTTGGCCCGCTGGTGGGCATCATCATCGGCCTTATCAGCCGTCGTTTCCGCCAGATCAGCCGTCACATCCAGCAGGCGGTAGGGGATATCACTACCTCCACCGAGCAGATGCTCAAAGGGCACAAAGAGGTGCTGATGTTTGGTGGCCAGAAGGTGGAAGAGAAGCGCTTCTTCCAGGTCAGCAACAACATGCGCCAGCAGACCATGAAGATGGTCGCTGCCGATGCCATCGGCAGCCCTGTGGTGCAGATGGTTGCCTCCATCGCGCTGGCGGCCTTCCTCTATGTAGCTACCATCGACAGTGTGCGCAGCGAGCTGACTGCCGGTACGTTTACCGTCATGATCACCTCCATGATGATGCTGCTCAAGCCGCTGAAAAGCCTGACCGACGTCAACAACCAGTTCCAGCGCGCCATCACTGCCTGCCACAGCCTGTTTGGCCTGCTCGACAGCGAGCCGGAGCAGGATACTGGCACCCGCACTCTGGAGCGTGCCCGCGGCGAGATCGAGTTTCGCAACGTCACCTTCACCTACCCGACCAAGGACACCCCGGCGCTGCACAACGTCAGCTTCAAGGTGGAGGCGGGTAAATCGGTGGCGCTGGTGGGCCGTTCCGGCTCTGGCAAAAGTACCATTGCCAGCCTGCTGACCCGCTTCTACGACATCGATCAGGGCGAGATCCTGCTGGACGGCATCAACATCCGCGAATACAAGTTGAGCGAGCTGCGCAAGCAGTACGCGTTGGTCTCCCAGCATGTCCACCTGTTCAACGACTCGGTGGCCAACAACATCGCCTACGCGGCGGAAGACAAATACAGCCGCGACCAGATCGTGCAGGCCGCCCGTATCGCTCATGCCGACGAGTTCGTCAGCAAGATGAGCAACGGGTATGACACTGTGGTTGGCGAGAACGGTGCATCCCTCTCCGGTGGTCAGCGCCAGCGTGTGGCCATCGCCCGCGCCCTGCTGCGCGATGCGCCGGTTCTGCTGCTGGATGAGGCCACCTCGGCCCTCGATACCGAGTCCGAGCGCCACATTCAGGCGGCTATCGACGAGCTTTGCAAGGCGCGTACCTCGCTGGTGATCGCCCACCGTCTCTCCACCATCGAGAAGGCGGACGAGATCCTGGTGATCGACGAAGGCCATATCGTCGAGCGCGGGAACCACGCAGCACTGATGGAGCAGCGCGGCACCTATGCCCAACTGCGCGCCATTCAGTTTGGCAACGCGGGAAGCAAGGCCTGATGCTGGAACGGCTCTGGTATCGCAAAAGTGGCTGGCGCTGGTTGCTGGCCCCCTTTGCCCTGCTGTTCGCCGTTATCAGCGGCAGCCGCCGCTACGCCTATCGTCATGGCTGGCGCAGGGGGTATCGCGCCTCCTTGCCGGTCATTGTGGTGGGCAATATTTCGGTGGGCGGCAACGGCAAGACGCCAGTGGTGGTCTGGCTGGTGGAGCAGTTGCAAGCCCGCGGCTATCGCCCCGGGGTGGTGAGCCGTGGTTATGGTGGCAAGGCGCCCCATTACCCCTATCGGTTGGATGAAACCAGCACCACGGCGCAAGCAGGTGATGAGCCTGTGCTGATTGCCCGGCGCTGCGGCTGTCCGGTGGTGGTTGCCCCGAAACGGGCCGACGCGGTACGACTGCTGGAGCAGAGCGGTGAGGTGGATATCATCATCACCGACGATGGTCTGCAGCACTATGCGTTGGCCCGCGACATCGAGCTGGTGGTGGTGGACGGAGCGCGCCGTTTCGGCAATGCCTGCCTGCTGCCCATGGGGCCGCTGCGCGAGCCGGTCACTCGTCTCAAACGGGTGGACGCCATCATCTGCAACGGCGGCGAGCCGGGCAAGGGGGAGTACCCCATGCAACTGGTCGCCGACACCCCGCGCCGGGTGCGCGACGATGCACCGCTTGCTGCCCCCTTGTCGGGGCCGGTTGATGCGTTGGCGGGGATCGGTCATCCGCCCCGCTTCTTTGCCACCCTCGAAGGGCTCGGCTATCAGCTGGATCAGCAGGCCGCCTACGGCGATCATCACCCCTTCGATCGGGATGAGCTGGTGGGCCGCTTTGCCAGCAAGCCGCTGCTGATGACCGAGAAGGATGCGGTCAAGTGTCGTCCGTTTGCCCCCGATAACTGGTGGTATCTGCCGGTCAGGGCCGAGTTGCCCGCCTCCCTGCTCGATGCCCTGCTGCACAAGCTGGGGACGAAGGGGAAGGGCGCGGCCAGGGCGCAAGATTAATCGCTCTCGCCTCGGCGGGGGAGCAGGGGCTTGATATGCCCTGTATGGAATATCTGGTTGCTCGACATCCATCGCTGGCGTGATGAAGCCGCCAGCGCGACATCGTTGAAGGAGTATCGTTTTGGCTTTGGACATCAAGTTGCTCGACATCATCGCCTGCCCGGTCTGCAAGGGTAAGCTGCACTACAACAAAGCAGTCCATGAGCTGGTCTGCCGCTTTGACAAGCTGGCCTATCCGCTGGAAGAGGGGATCCCGGTACTACTGGAGAACCGTGCCCGTCCGCTCAATAGCGATGAGTTGCCGTCATGAGTTTCGTCGTCGTCATTCCGGCCCGCTATGCGTCAACCCGCCTGCCGGGCAAGCCGCTGGCGGATATTCATGGCAAACCCATGGTGCAACACGTGGTGGAAAAAGCCCTGCAATCGGGGGCCGATCGGGTGATCGTTGCCACCGATGACGAGCGGGTACAGCAGGCGCTGCAGAGCACCGGCGTCGAGGTGTGCATGACCTCACCGGATCACCAGTCCGGCACCGAGCGTCTGGCCGAGGTGTGCCGTCACTACGGCTTTGCCGCCGATACCATCATCGTCAACGTGCAGGGGGATGAGCCGCTCATTCCGCCCGCCATCATTCGTCAGGTGGCGGACAATCTGGCCGCCGCCACGGCGCCTATGGCGACCCTGTCTGTGCCGATCAAGGATGCCGAAGAGGCGTTCAACCCGAACGCAGTGAAAGTGGTGACAGACAAGGATGGCTACGCCCTCTACTTCAGTCGCGCCAGCATTCCCTGGGATCGGGATCGCTTTGCCAAGAGCCATGAGCAGATTGGTGACCACTACCAGCGTCATATCGGCATCTATGCCTATCGCGCCGGCTTTATCCAGCGTTACGTAGACTGGGCACCGAGCGTGCTGGAGCAGGTCGAGGCACTGGAGCAACTGCGGGTACTCTGGTACGGGGAGAAGATCCACGTCGCCCAGGCCCTTGAAGCGCCGCCGGTCGGGGTGGATACCCAGGCCGATCTGGAGAAGGTGCGCGCCTTTTTGGCCAAGTGATGGCCACAGCACTAACGTCATGAAAAACGGTGTCGCAAGGCACCGTTTTTTGTTTTGAAAATTTATATAATTATTTGATTTTAAACGCTAAACATGGGTTTTCTCAAACTTTTGGCGTGCATGGTTTGCCAAAGCGACGAGTTTGGTTATGATGCAAGACGCCCTGTTAACCCTAACCGGGCGGCTAAAACGAGATAAAACGGGGTGTTTGGGTGATAAATGTATTCCTGGTCGATGATCATGAGCTGGTGCGTACAGGGATAAGACGCATTCTTGAAGATGTGCGCGGGATCAAGGTGGTGGGTGAGGCACAGAGCGGCGAGACCGCAGTTACGTTCTGTCGCCAACACCATCCGGACGTGATCCTGATGGACATGAACATGCCGGGTATTGGTGGTCTGGAAGCGACCCGCAAAATTCTGCGGATCCGCCCCGATGTGCGCATCATAGTGCTGACCATTCATTCAGAAAATCCGTTCCCCACCAAGGTGATGCAGGCTGGCGCCGCCGGTTACCTGACCAAGGGGGCTGCCCCCGACGAGATGATCCAGGCGATCCGGTTGGTGCACTCCGGTCAGCGTTACATCTCCCCGGAGATTGCCCAGCAGATGGCCCTCAGCCAGTTTGCCTCCGCTGACGAGAATCCCTTCAAGTCCCTTTCCGAGCGCGAGTTGCAGATCATGATGATGATCACCAAGGGGCAGAAGGTGACCGATATCTCCGAGCAGCTCAACCTGAGCCCGAAGACGGTCAACAGCTACCGCTATCGGCTGTTCAGCAAGCTGGGGATCAACGGTGACGTGGAACTGACCCATCTGGCCATTCGCTATGGCATGCTGGATGCCGATACCCTCTAATCGGGTGGCGTGTGGTCACAAAGGCGGCGAGTGCCGCCTTTTTGCTTTTCTGCCCCTTTGCTTTTCGGGCGGCGAGGGCAGTATGCTCTGCCCGTCAATTTTTGCCTTTGTGTGAGCCGAGTAGCTGATGACCCTCTCTCCCGAACCTCTCTTCGACAGCAAGGCGTTTTTGAGCGCCGTCACCCATCAAAGTGGCGTTTACCGCATGTATGACAGCGGTGGCACCGTGATCTACGTGGGCAAGGCCAAGGATCTGAAAAAGCGGCTCGCCTCCTACTTTCGCACCAACGTCGACAGCATCAAGACTCGCACTCTGGTGCGCCAGATCGCCGATATCCAGGTCACCGTCACCCACACCGAGACTGAGGCGCTGATCCTCGAGCACAACCTGATCAAGCAGTACCAGCCCCGTTACAACGTGCTGCTGCGGGACGACAAATCCTACCCCTGGATCATCATCACCGCGCACCAGCATCCACGCATCGGCGTCCATCGCGGTGCCCGCAAGGTGAAGGGTGAGTACTTCGGCCCGTACCCCTCTGGCGGCGCGGTGCGCGAGAGTTTGCATCTGATGCAGAAAATATTTCCGGTGCGTCAGTGCGAAGATGCGGTCTACGCCAACCGCACCCGTCCCTGCCTGCTCTACCAGCTCAAGCGTTGCGCTGGCCCTTGTGTTCCTGGACTGGTGAGCGAAGCCGAATATGCCCAGCAGGTGGAGCTGGCCAAGCTGTTTCTGGCGGGCAAGAACCAGCAGGTGATTGGCGAGCTGGTGGGCAAGATGGAGTCCGCCAGCGGCGATCTGCGCTTTGAAGAGGCGGCCCGCTATCGGGATCAGATCCTGGCGCTGCGTCGGGTCACCGAGCAGCAGTCGGTGAGCGGCAACGTACTGGACGAGCTGGATGTGGTGGGGGTCGCCTTCCAGCAAGGTGCGGCCTGCATTCACGTGCTCTTTATCCGTCAGGGCAAGGTGCTCGGCTCGCGCAGCTACTTCCCGAAAGTGCCGGCTGACACCCCGCTTGACGAGGTGGTGCAATCCTTCCTGCTGCAGTTCTATCTGTCGGGGCAGGGAGGACGGCAGATCCCGAGCGAGGTGCTGCTCGATGTGGCCCTTGAGGACGAAAGCGTCATCGCTGAGACCCTGAGCCAGACCGCAGGCTACAAGGTGCGAGTGGTGAGCCGTACCCGCGCCGAACGGGCCCGCTTTATCAAGCTCGCCTCCATCAACGCCGAGACGGCGCTGCGCTCGCGGCTGGCTCACAAGAGCACCATCACCGCCCGCTACGACCAGCTGGAAGAGCTGCTGGAGCTGGAGCGCCCCATCGCCCGCATGGAGTGTTTCGATATCTCCCACACCATGGGGGAGCGCACGGTGGCCTCTTGCGTGGTGTTCAACCGGGAGGGGCCGCTCTCATCGGAATATCGCCGTTTCAATATCGACGGTATCACCGGCGGTGATGACTACGCGGCGATGGAGCAGGCGCTGGAGCGCCGCTTTGGCAAGCAGCAGGAGCCGGACAAGGTACCGGACGTGCTGTTTATCGACGGTGGCCTCGGCCAGCTGCGCCGCGCCGAAGAGATCCTGGCCCGTCAGCTGGAGTTTCTCGGCGGCAAATATCCGCTGCTGGTGGGGATTGCCAAGGGGGTCACCCGCAAGGCAGGGTTGGAAACGCTCATCATGGGGGAGAGCCACGAAGAGCTGCATTTGCCGGCAGATATGCCCGCTTTGCACCTGATTCAGCATATTCGCGATGAATCCCACCGTTTTGCCATTACCGGCCACCGGGCTAGACGGGCCAAGGCCCGCACCAGCAGCAGTCTGGAGGATATTCCGGGGGTGGGGCCAAAGCGCCGGCAGGCACTGCTCAAATATCTGGGCGGCCTGCAGGAGGTCAAAAAGGCGAGCGTGGATGAACTGGCCAAGGTACCCGGCATCAGTCAGGAGCTGGCCCAGACCATCCACGATGGCTTGCACAGCGCCTGAGCAGGGTTAGCGGTATGGCAAAATCGCTAACTCCTTGATGCACAAGAGCCGTGACGCGGGGGGGCCGTAAATGCCATAATGGCCCTCGCATTTTGAGAAGATTGATGGATTAAAAAGACCAAGACGGGCGCCAGTGCGGTTGCATCGCAAATCGGCTTTGGCGCACTATGTAGCGACGTACAAGAAGTGGCTGAAAATAATGACAAACATACCTAACCTGTTGACGTTTTTCCGGATTTTGCTCATTCCCGTCTTCGTCATCCTGTTCTATCTGCCTTATCAATGGTCCTATCTGGCTGCCGCCATCATCTTTATTCTGGCCGCTGCCACCGACTGGTTTGATGGCTATCTGGCCCGTAAGCTCAATCAGTCCACCGCCTTTGGCGCCTTCCTTGACCCGGTTGCCGACAAGATCATGGTCGCTGCCGCACTGGTGGTCATCGTCGAACACTACAACACCATCTGGGTGACCATCCCCGCCATGACCATGATTGGCCGCGAGATCATCATCTCCGCCCTGCGTGAGTGGATGGCCGAGCTCGGCAAACGCTCCTCGGTGGCTGTCAGCTGGATTGGCAAGTGGAAGACCATGATCCAGATGGTGTCGCTCACCGGTCTTATCTGGCAATACAACGTCTGGATGGTGTGGCTCGCCTATGTGATGCTCTATGTCGCTACCGTGCTCACCTTCTGGTCGATGTTCCAGTACATGAAGGCCGCCTGGGGCGATTTGACCCACCACGCCAACCTGTGAGTCACTTGCGCCGCAAGGTTAGGTTTCAGCTGATTTGAGGCAGGAAACGGCCAAAGGCGCTAAAACTGTTCAAAAAGGGCAAAAAATGCCCGAACGATCAGGTAATTAAATATTTCTGGTTGACTGGGCGAGGAACATCGCTAGAATGCGTCCTCGTAGTCAGGCAGTCAGCCAGACCAATGCGGGAATAGCTCAGTTGGTAGAGCACGACCTTGCCAAGGTCGGGGTCGCGAGTTCGAGTCTCGTTTCCCGCTCCAAATTCAGACAATAGAGAGCCAACTCTCTTTTGCATGGCGCGTTAGCAAAGCGGTTATGCAGCGGATTGCAAATCCGTTTAGTCCGGTTCGACTCCGGAACGTGCCTCCATATTGACAAGCCCGCCACGCGAGCTTGATACCGATTGCGGTGCCCGAGTGGTGAAATCGGTAGACACAAGGGATTTAAAATCCCTCGACGTTCGCGTCGTGCCGGTTCGATTCCGGCCTCGGGCACCATATTACAGTCTTAAAAAATATCAAAACCCGCATAGCCAAAGGCTTTGCGGGTTTTTTGTTGTCTCTCGTCGACTAATCAGGCCTTGTGATATTCCTCCGAGATTAGGGGAAGCATGTTCCGGCAGGGGGAAAAAAGCCCCTCATATGCTTGCTATGCCTGGCTGTGAGGTGGTGGATTATCCTCCCTGCACTTGTCATCTACTCCCAATTGAAACGGGAGATCCCTCCATTTCGCCATCCGACTCCATGGGGTCACAAGTAAGGGGCGCTGGTCAGCAGCAGCTGCCTGATGAAATAGGCCCTCCCTATCGGGGGAAGTACAGGCGCCTCAGGTTCTGCCCCGGTAGAAAGGAGAGGGGCTGGTACCAGTTGTCTATCCAGAGGTTTCCTTGAAAGAGGCAAGGGCCAAGAGAGAGGAAGCCGCAGGCTGCGGGCCGATGCTATCGGCCCAAGTCTTGCCCGAAAGCAGAGCAAGGTGGTCCGCGGCTCACCAGTGAGAACAGCTTTGCGGCTATTGGCAGAGTGGCACCAGAGTCGGCTAGCCATGCACCAGCGCCGCGGCGGCCACCTTGTGACGGGCGATAAGCTGCTCGATATCCAGCCCCTCGATGGCGCCATCCACCACCCGCCACTTGCCACCCACCATCACCCGATCGGCCCGCTCGGCGCCGCACAAGATGAGGGCCGCGATGGGATCGTGACTGCCGCTAAAGCGCAGGTCGTCGAGCTTGAACAGCGCCAGATCTGCCTGCTTGCCGGGCAGCAGCTCACCGAGATCGCCGCGCCCGAGCAGCCGGGCCGAGCCTACGGTCGCCCACTCCAGCACCTTGCGCGGAGTGATGCGCTCGGCGCCGTAGCGCAGCCGCTGCAGATAGAGCGCCTGACGGGCCTCCTGCATCAGGTTCGAGGCATCGTTAGAGGCCGAGCCATCCACCCCTAGCCCCACCGGCGCACCGGCCGCCTCCAGATCCAGGGTCGGGCAGATGCCGGAGGCGAGCCGCATATTGGAGACCGGACAGTGGCACACCCCGGTGCCCGCCGCCCCCAGCCGCGCAATCTCGTCCGGATTGAAGTGGATGCCGTGGGCCAGCCAGGTGCGATCGCCCAGCCAGCCCACCTTCTCCAGATAATCGACGGTGCGCAGGCCAAAGCGCGCAAGGCAGAACGCCTCCTCATCCAGCGTCTCCGCCAGATGGGTGTGTAGCCGCACATCGAGCTCGGCCGCGAGTCTGGCGCTCTCCACCATGATCTCCTCGGTCACCGAGAAGGGGGAGCATGGAGCCAGCGCAATCTGGATCTGCGCCCCGGCGCCGCGCTCATGGTACTGGCGCACCAGCCGCAGACTGTCATCGAGGATCTGCTGCTGCCCCTGCACCGTGTGGCGCGGCGGTAAGCCCCCCTCATCTTCGCCAAGGCTCATGGAGCCGCGGGTCAGCATGGCGCGCATCCCCAGCTCACGCACCGCCGCCACCTGAATATCGATGGACTCCTCCATCCCGCGCGGGAAGAGGTAGTGGTGATCCGCAGCCGTGGTGCAACCCGAGAGCAGCAGCTCCGCCATCGCCACCTTGCTCGCCAGCGCCAGCGCGTCCGGCGTCAATCTGGCCCAGACCGGATAGAGGGTCTTGAGCCAGGGAAAGAGCGGCTGATTGACCACCGGCCCCCAGGCGCGGGTCAGGGTCTGGTAGAAGTGGTGGTGGGTATTGATAAGGCCCGGCAGCACCACATGGTCGCGGGCATCGAACAGCTGATCGCACGGCCGGGCAGGCTGCTGGCCTGCCGCCAGCACTTCACTTATCAGGCCGTTTTCAATCACCAGCCCGCCGCGGCCATCGACCGCTTCGGGGGTAAAGGTGGCAAGGGGGTTTTTGATCCAGATACGGGTAGCGGACATGGCCGACTCCTCCATCAGTGACACATAGGGGTGAGCCAGCTCAGTTATACCCTGTCTGCTGATCCAGAGGCGGCGGTCAGCGACCGCGGCCAACCCAGTCTAGACACACGGCGCAAAAAGTCTGTGATCGCCGTTTTGAATCAAGGTGATAGCGACGGATTACCCAAGGCGACCAACCGCACAAGGTTTGCCCCGCAATTAATCAATCAGTAATTAACGAAAGCTTGTGCCAGCGCAAAAAAACCTCTGGTTTCTGATAGTTGCGTGATGGCCGCCATAGTTAAGCGCTCAATGAATCCGTAAGATATCTGGCGGCGCCTGTTGGCCCCTTTTCCCAAACCAAGGTCAACGGCGCATTGTGGCAGCGACAGTCAGGGGCGGTAGCGTCTTTCGCGAAGACCAGCCGGTCTCCCGCCCCTGCGCCAAGGTAACCGTCCCCTCTACCCTGCGGGTGAGCGGTAGGGTGCAATAAGCGCAGCGCATTGCACCAAGGTAACCGTCCCTTCTCTCTGCGGGAGAGGGTGAGGGATCATCAACCCCGTTGGCATGACTTCACCAGCAGGGTCGGTAGGGTCGATTAGCGAAGCGTAATCGTCCGCGGTAACTCTCTCCTTGCGGGAGAAGCGTAGGGTGCAATAAGCGCAGCGCATTGCACCACGGTAACCGTCCCCTCTCCCCTTGCGGGAGAGGGCCAGGGTGAGGGGTCACTAACCCCGTTGGCATGACTTCGCCAGCAGGGTCGGTAGGGTCGATTAGCGCAGCGCAGCGTACCGCACCCCTTGCAGGTGAAGCCCATGGCGCAATCCGCCAAGCCTGTTGCCGCAAGCAAACACGCGTCGAATTGAGGTGCAATTCACTTCGTTCATTGCACCCTACGGTATGGGAAAAACAGGCTCACCCCGGCGAACAACAGGGGGCAACACCCAACCCGCGACACCGAGGCCGGTTAACAGGCGTAGGGTGCACCAAGCGCAGCGCATTGCACCGCGGTAACACTCCCCAGCCTATTCGGGGCAAAGATCGGACGGGTTGTTAGCTCACAGCCAACCCCTCGCCCATCCCATGGCGAGAGCAGATTGTCGCACCTATGCAACAGACTTCATCAGGATGATTGCATAGGTGAAAAAATCATGGCGGGTACAGCTGCAAGTGGCAGACATCTCTATCGGGAAACGGCTTTATATCGAATGCCCGACTGTGAGTACTTCACCGTAATAACATCTTATTTCTCGAACGTCCGATTACGCTTCGCTAATCGAACCTACAGCTTTAACAAGGAGTGTTTTTAGCATGACTACCGTTCGCGATCAAATAACTAGCACAAACCAAGCTATATGCACTAATATTGACCTACTTGCAGAGCAAAGAGGGCTTTTATCACAAAATATACTATCTCAATTACGCAATTTAATTGAGGGAGTAGCAGTAGGATTACACAAAAACTCACTAGACACCCAGTTTAATTATGACAGCATCACCCCTGCCCTAGAATTTATTAAAAGCCAAGGAAAGTTAAATTTCCTTGGTAAATTCCATAAACTTATTCAAAAGGTTGCATCCCACTATACACTAGATAGCGATAATTCAGAACGTTTAATGATCAAGTATTATGAATACCTTCATAAAACTAGACATATCATCAAAACTAGCTTAGGGATCAACACCTTAACAAATCTAGAAAAATTCCCAATCAACCTTGACCCCTCACTACGTGAGTATCATGATAAAATAGCGGAAAGAATCCATTTTAAACCTGTAAATGACAATATTAAACTCATCTCTGGTCGTTATTACATTCATAAAATAGTGCCATTTTTTTGTAATGGCATTGTCCTTTATGAAGTTACATTTTATAGAGCAATTAACAGAGCAAATAAATCCGAGAGAATTATTGCATTTACAGAACTAGAACTTTCCGATAATCACGCGGTGATGTTGAAATTGCAGCGCGACTCAATAAATGTAATTGATCAAACAATGCCAATAACAATCATTAGGCATTGGGAAGTATCTATTAGACCATGTGAAATCAATAATTTTCAGCTATTTTTGGTATAGATTCACATGTTAAACCTAGCTCTGATGAATACAAACTCTTAATGAATGTTCTAACAAGTAGGGGTGATAGCTTACTTGATATTGTAACTCTGCCAGATCACGTCTATACCACAATAAAAAACATAGTTACTCAGAACACTCCAACCCCTCATATATTCAAAATATTGGATGTTTCGCGGAAAATAATAACGTCTTTATCTGCCGGACATTGTGTCATCCGCTATCTTATGTACCGCATGAACAACAATATAATAAAGTTACAGTCGCACCGAGATAGATGCTATCGTTTATCTAACTTAAAACTTAAGTTTGGTTGTATCCCATTTGATGACATGCCATTTTGCTCCTCCCTTCCCGGGCACAACCCTCGTTATTGGGATCTAGTTGAGAGTTTAGATACATCTGACAGAAAACATGAGCTTTTAGCAAGACAGGTCAGAAACAATGTAGAAAATAATGGAATTTTATACACACCAGAAAGTGAATGTTCCATATTCGGAGATTTAGATGAGCTAATAAAAATACATAACAAAAAAGTTTATTTCAAACACCAAGAACGCCACATGGTACTTGATAAAAAAAATATATTTTTCCGAGGGTATGAAGATGACACTGTGTCAATAATTAATTTCCTCCAAAATAAAGCCGCTAATGGAATTGATGGTTATACGAAGTATGTCGAGGCATGGATCAATGAAGCACCTCGAGGAATAGATGATCCAATGAAATCTGATGCACTCAAGAAACTATTTGAATTCTCATGTGTAGCTCTGATTTATGGTGCAGCAGGCACAGGTAAATCAACAATGTTAGATCATATTGCTCGCTGCTTTAATAGTAACGAAAAATTATTTCTAGCACACACCAACCCAGCAATAGATAACTTGCAGCGAAAAATAACAGCGCAAAATTCCGATTTTCGCACAATTAACAGTCAGATATCAAAAAGCAGAATTAACAAAGAGTATGACCTACTGATAATTGATGAGTGTAGTACGGTCAGTAACTCCGATTTTTTACAAGTTCTAGAAAAAACTTCTTTCAAGTTAATAGTATTAGTAGGTGACGTTTTTCAGATTGAGTCTATACAATTCGGAAATTGGTTCGGGATTATTAGACACTTTATAAATAGAAGTTCGATATTTGAGCTCACCACGCCATATAGAACAAAAAACAAAGAATTACTATACTTTTGGGAAGAGGTCAGGAAAAATGAAGATGATATAGCAGAAGTAATAGCTAAGAATGGGTATTCAGCATTATTAAACAATTCTCTATTTGAAAAACAATCTGATGATGAAATTATCTTGTGCCTTAATTATGATGGTTTATATGGCATAAATAATGTTAACAGATTTCTTCAAAGCAGAAATATTAATACAGCACATATTTGGCAAGAGTCCACTTATAAAGTAGGAGACCCTATACTATTTTCTGACACAGAGAGATTTCGTCCAGTAATTTTCAACAACCTAAAAGGATGGATCGTAGGCATTGCTCAAGATCTTGGCTGGATTCAGTTTGATGTGAAACTAGACAGGTCACTAAGTGCATTTGATGTATTGAAAGTCAATGATCTTAAATGGGTTTCTGAGTCGACAGTACGATTCAAGGTTTATGATTTCCCCAATAGTATTGATGATGACGATGATTCATTGAATACAACCGTTCCTTTTCAAGTGGCCTATGCTGTTTCAATCCACAAAGCCCAAGGACTGGAATACAATTCTGTGAAAATAGTAATTACTGACTCAAATGAGGAATACATTTCACACAATATATTTTATACTGCGATAACTAGAACGAGATGTTGCCTTAAAATATTTTGGACGCCCGAAACACAGCAAAAAATACTTAGTAAACTAAGCCATAAAACGAATACAAAAGATGTCTATTTACTTAATATTCGCCGCGGTCTTGCTATCATAAATTGACTGAATCAGCATGATTTCGTCATATTTTCTATAAACATATTTTTGTCAGCGCCTTGCACTGCTGATAAATGAAAACACGGGCGGGCACGGTATTGGTTCCCCCTGCAAACCACAAAAAAACCGCAGCCTTAAGCTGCGGTTTTTATTTCTATTCCCCAAACACACTGCTATCCCAACTAAAAAACTATTTCCCCAACCCCTTGCACTGCTCTCCTCCTGCGGCGGGATAGGCGGTGAGCGTCTCATAGAGGGCGGCGCGCAGGCTGCCGGATTGGCAGAAGTCGCAACTGCCGCCGGCGTCGATATCGGTGATGCGGGCGCCTTGCGGCCCGTCCTGTACCAGATAGGTGCTGACAAAACGGTAGGTGCCGCTGGGGGCGTCGAGCGGGGTGCCCGGCTCGCCAAAGGTGAAGCGCACCTTGACCTCGCTGCGATCCCGACTGCCGGCGATGGCGCGCGACGAGAGGATCTCCGAGCCCAGCAGGTTATCCCAGGCGTTGGGCAGGAAGGGGTTGCCCTCGACAAAGGGGGGCTTCTCGTCGGGGGCCTCGCGGGTGGCTATTTCGCGCGCCTTGGAGGCGGCATTGAGCAGGCAGAGCAGCTCGGGGGAGACGATAGTGGGCAGCGCGCCGCCGAGATCGCTCTGATAGAGGCCACTCGGTTTGACTTGGCGCTCCCAGTCGAGAAACTGGGCCACCTTGGCCTTGGCGCGGGCACTGGCGGCCGGATCGAGTTTGCCGCTGGTGGTGGTGCCCGCATGGGCCGGGGCGCTCAGGGCCGCCGCAGAGAGGGCCAGTGCCAGCACGGGCCAGCTGGATATCTTCATGGTGCCATCTTCCTTATGTTCGCTTGCATGGGCCCTACCTTGAACAACGCGCCGGGCCCTGAAAAAAAAGAGCGCAGCCCAAGGGCTGCGCTCTGCGTCAGGTCGTCAACCGGCAGCCCTTAGGCACGGCGCCAGCTGGTCTTGCCGGCGCTGTCTTCCAGCACGATGCCCATTTCGGTGAGACGGTTGCGGGCGGCATCGGCAGCGGCCCAGTTCTTGTCGGCACGGGCCTGATTGCGCTCGGCGATCAGGCGCTCGATTTCGGCAACCTCTTCATCCGCTTCGTCACCCTTGAGGAAGGCCTCGGGATCTTGCTGCAGGATGCCGAGCACGGCGCCCAGCTCGCGCAGACGGGCGCCCAGCGCGGCGGCAACGGCCATGTCTTCACCCTTCTGGCGGTTGATCTCGCGCACCAGATCGAACAGGGCGGAGTAGGCTTCCGGGGTGTTGAAGTCGTCGTCCATCGCTTCCTTGAAGCGCGCCACCTGCTCGTCACCACCGGCAGCAGCGGCCACCGGCAGATCGCGCAGGGCGGTGTACATCCGCTCCAGCGCGGCGCGGGCTTGCTTCAAGTTATCTTCCGAGTAGTTGAGCTGGCTGCGGTAGTGGCCAGACATCAGGAAGTAACGGACGGTTTCGGCGTCGTAGTGAGCCAGCACATCGCGGATGGTGAAGAAGTTGCCAAGGGATTTGGACATCTTCTCTTTATCCACCATCACCATGCCGCTGTGCATCCAGGTGTTGACGTAGTCGCCACCGTGGGCGCAGCAGGATTGGGCGATCTCGTTCTCGTGGTGCGGGAACTGCAGATCGGAGCCACCGCCGTGGATGTCGAAGTGGTTGCCAAGGTGCTTGGAGTTCATGGCGGAGCACTCGATGTGCCAGCCAGGACGGCCCGGGCCCCAGGGGCTTTCCCAGGTCGGTTCGCCCGGCTTGGACATCTTCCACAGCACGAAGTCGAGCGGGTTGCGCTTGGCATCGACCACGTCAACGCGGGCACCGGCTTGCAGCTGCTCCAGATCCTGCCCGGAGAGCTTGCCGTAGTCGGCGTAGGATTCGACGATAAACATCACATCGCCGTTATCCGCCACGTAGGCGTGCTCTTTTTCCAGCAGGGATTGCACCAGCTCGATGATCTCTTCGATGTGCTGGGTGGCGCGCGGTTCGATATCCGGGCGCACCATGCCGAGGGCGTCGAAATCGGCGTGCATGTCGCCGATCAGACGCTCGGTCAGCTCGTCGCAGGTCACTTGGGTCTCGGCGGCACGCTTGATGATCTTGTCATCCACGTCGGTGATGTTGCGCACGTAGGTGAGGTCGTAACCGGCGTAACGCAGGTAGCGAGCCACCACATCAAAGGCGACGAAGGTGCGGCCGTGGCCGATATGACAGTGATCGTAGATGGTGACACCACACACATACATGCCCACCTTGCCCGGGTGGATAGGTTTGAATTCTTCTTTTTGACGAGTGAGTGTGTTGTATATCTTCAGCATCTTCTAACCACTGCCTGTGAGTAAAATGGTTGGTCATAATACCCCGTTCAGGGGCAGAAAACGAGGCAGAAAACGTGGCCAATCCCGCCAGCCAGCACGGTTACGGCGCCAGAGAGACTATGCCGCCAGCCCCTGATGGGCTAGAATTGCCACCACTTTATGCCATACACCTGCGGGCACTTCGTCGTCCGCATCAAATGAAAGGACATATCATGGTCACTCTGCACACCAATCACGGCGACATCACCCTCACCCTGAACGCTGAAAAAGCCCCGGAAACCGTGGCCAACTTCCTGCAATACTGCCGTGACGGTCACTACGACAACACCATTTTCCACCGCGTCATCGACGGCTTCATGATCCAGGGCGGCGGCTATGCCCCGGGCTTTGAAGAGAAAGACACTCGCGCTCCCATCAAGAACGAAGCGGCCAACGGTCTCTCCAACAAGATCGGCACCATCGCCATGGCCCGCACCATGGAGCCGCACTCTGCCAGCGCCCAGTTCTTCATCAACGTGAACAACAACGACTTCCTCGACTTCAAATCCGCTACCACCCAGGGTTTCGGCTACTGCGTATTCGGTGAAGTGACTGCCGGTATGGACGTGGTCAACAAGATCAAGGGCGTCAAGACCGGTAACTACGGCCGCATCCACCAGGACGTGCCGGTAGAAGACGTGGTGATCACCAAGGTGACCCTTGCTGACTGATCTCTGCCGACTCGGCACTGACAAAACTGCGGCCCCGGCCGCAGTTTTTCCATCTGCCTCCTCCACTGCCAGCCCAAACTGGCGCCGCCTCGACTATCTGGCCCACGGAAACCCGCGCCAGCGCTCGGCCCATGTCCTGCTCACCGCCGGTGTGTGGGATGAGCTGGCAGCGCAGTGCGCCGATCTGGCGCTGGTGAGCACGCTGGCCATCGGCCTCGATCGGCCCGGCAGCGATCTCGATATTCTCTGCCAGCATGCTGATCCCGCCGAGTTTGCCGCGACGCTCGAAGCTCAAGGTTGGCTGGCGAGCCACAAGAGCGACAATATCTGGCTGCTGGAGCGCACCTTTTCCTGCCTCGACCAGCACTTTGCCGATAGTAGTGCCGATAACGGTTGTGATAACCGCACCACCAGCTGGCCGCTGGAGCTCTATGTCACCCCAGCTCCCATCGAGATGCAGAACGGCTGGCGCCACCTCACCTTGATGGCGGCCCTGCTAGAGCGTTTTGGTGATGCCTTCTACCGGGACGTGCTACGTCTGCGCCTTGAAGAGGGACTAAAAGGGGAGGCGGCCATGTGCCGGTTGCTTGGGCTGGCGGGAGATCCTTATGAAGCGCTGCTGACGCTGGAGGGACGCAATCTTGCCGAGCTGGCATGGCAGCCGCCATCCCGTGACGATATCCATACCTCAACTGGCGCGATGGCGCCCGCAGCGCACTATTCGTCCCCTGTTGTGTCTACTACCTCTGCCACCCCTGTTTGCCCTGTTTCGACCGAGAGCCCGACCCCCACATCATGAGCACCCTCTTTATCAGTGACATTCACCTCTCTGCCCAGCGGCCCGATATGACCGCGGCACTGGTGCGCTTTCTCGAGCACGACGCCCCCGGCGCCGATGCCCTCTATGTGCTGGGGGATCTCTTCGAATTCTGGGTTGGCGATGATGACCCCAATCCGCTCCATCAACAGATGGCCGATGCCTTCTTGGCCCTGAGCCAGCAGAACGTGCCCATCTACTTTATCCACGGCAACCGTGACTTTCTGCTGGGGCAGCAGTTTGCCAAGCGCGCGGGGATGACATTGCTGGGTGACCCCTGCGTCATCGACCTCTATGGGGAGCGGGTAGTGCTCAGCCACGGCGATCTGCTCTGCACCCTGGATGAGGGGTATCAGAAGTTTCGCCGCATCACCCAGCTGAAATGGCTGCGCTGGCTCTTTTTACGGCTGCCGCTTGCCCGCCGTCAGGCCATCGCCTGCAAGATGCGCGGCCAAAGCCAGATGGAAAATGCCCACAAGAGCCAGATCATCATGGATGTAACGCCCGCGGCGGTGGACGACACCCTGCGCGCCCACGACTGCCGGATGATGATCCACGGCCACACCCACAGACCCGCCATCCACGACTTCATCCTCGATGGCCACCCCGCGCGGCGTATCGTGCTGGGGGACTGGTTCGAGCAAGGCTCGGTGCTGGTCTGTCGCCCCGGCGAGCAGCAGCTGGAGATGCGGGCGCTGGCAACGATCGACCCCGCCGCTCATCCATCCCTCTGACATCCCCCCTGCGAGGGTTGCAGGCAAAACCTGCGGCCCAGCATCCCCTGTTAACCCGGTGAAGCGACTCATTACGGTGAGCTCAGGCTGGTATGGCCTGTGCTGATGGGGGGCTCGCCCCATCCCTATCGGTTCTGCTGCACCAGCAACACCAAATACGGCAAAAGCCGGCCAAAAAAACATCCAAGATGCTGAAAATAAAGCAAAATGACCATTCAATCAGCGTTGAAATAAGCAAGGCAGCTCATTAGACTACCGACTCCCCTACCCGTCGTAACACAAGGAACGTATCAGACAATGAAAAAGACGGTTCTCACTCCCTTACTGGCGCTGTTGATCACAGGCTGTGGCGGCGGTGATGGCGAACAGGAAGAGACCCCTATCCGCCCCCCTGTCACCCCCAACTATTTCGAGGCATCCAGCCAGAGCAGCGCGGGCGGACAGTTGAACCCCACCAGCCTGCGGTTGGCGGCGGGTGAACAGGGGAGCTTCTCGGTACAGGCTGACAGCGGTTACCTCCTGACCGGGATAAGCGGATGTGATGGCACCCTGGACGGCCTCACCTATACCACTGGCCCCATGAGCAGCGATTGCCAGATCTCGGCCAGCTTCACGCAGGAGAGTGCCGCCGTCTATTTCAACGCCACCACCCAAGCTTCTCAGGGGGGCGCACTCAGCCCCGACGCCCTGCGTCTGAACGCCGGTGAACAGGGCCGTTTCACCGTGCAGCCCGAGAGTGGCTTCGTGCTGGCGCAGATCGCTGGGTGTGAGGGCACACTGACGGGCAACACCTATACCACAGCACCCATGCGCGCCGATTGTCAGATCTCGGCTCGCTTTATCAGCGATGCCGCCAATGCGATTGCCCGGGAAGATCATACCCTTGCCAGCGAGCAATCCCTGATCGCCCATGCCCGTGCGGCGATTGCCGACAGTGAGACGCACCGCACTGAGCTGGTTCGCAGCCTCTATCACGGAATGGCACAGATCAGCTGGAACCCGAGCCACGACTCCATCACCTTTTCCAGCTTCCAACCGGAGAGCACGGTGACCCTGCTCCCCTCCAACATCAATGGCAAGGGGGAGAGCGAGATCCGGGGGCTGGTGATGGTCTCAGAGCAAGCCGATTACCGTCAGGCAGCCATGGGGGCGAACCTGTTTTCCGTTGACCGCACAGCGCAGAGCGAGGCGCTGCTCAAGGGGCTGATTGGCTGGCTGACCCGGGGCAAGGATAGCGATGGCCTGCGCATCCTCACCGCCCAGATGCCAAGCCGCACCGATAGCTGGTATTTTCCCCATAACGAAGGCGTGCGGGACTGGCTCAAGGCGATCTATCCCGACAAGCACAGCATCAACCCGGCCAATACCTGCGATTATCAGGCGTTGAGTGACTGCATCGATACCATGGCGCCGGAGCTTATCGTGATCAGCGATATCGACCGCCAGGGGCTGGGGTATCAGGGGATCGCACAGGGGATTGCCAAGGCCAAAGCGGCCGGGATCCCGCTGCTGCTCTCCAACTATCGGCGCGATGCCAGCCCGCTGCTAAGCCCCCTCTATCTCGATATGGGGCTGGTTACCTGGGGCAACTACTGGTCAAAACTCAGAGCCAGCGATCTGGCAGTGAACACCATCATGGCACCCGACGCCCAGCTGATGGCGGTCGATACCCTGCTTGGCAACCTTCTGGATCGCAACTTCACTACCCAGTGGCTCGATAGCTGCGGCGGCAACTTTATCAATTGCGGTGGCTCGGAGAGCTTCAACCAGCAGTTCAAGCTGGGTGCCGACTGGCTGAGAAATGGGGCCATCACCCTCGACAAGGCCGGGATCAGTCCCTTTGCCCGTGACGGCGTGACACTGTTGCCCGCCACCCTGCTGCTGGCCGACAAATACCGTGCCGCCATCGACTACCCGATTGCCTGGGATGAGCATCAATCCTGGCAGCAGGCGATGTTTGCCGACTGGCTGGTGAGCTATGCCCGCACCCGTACCCCGGCCCAGCCCGATCTGGGGGAGTACGTCACCGATCGCAACAAGGTGGTGAAGGGACAAGCGGCTCACTACGCCTATCCCGCAACGCTCACCGACAGTCGGCGCATTGCGGTTCCCTACAGCGGGCAGTGGACCACCACCGGCTGGTATGCCCTGCCGGGACAAACCATCACCCTGAGACGCACCGATAACGCCGATGTGTCCGCTACCGTCCGACTCAACTACCACAGGCCCAATACCAATCGCGCCTATGAGCAGAAGATCTATCGAGCCCCGCTGGAGCTGGCCACCGGGCGGCTGATCTTGGCCAAGGGGGGCAGTGTCACCTTCACCTCGCCCTATGGCGGCCCTATCTACCTCTATCTGGAAGGGGCGGCTGCATCGCTGGCCGTCCAGGTGAGCGCCACGGGCGTCACCCGTCATCCGGCCATCATGGATTTCAGTGATGAGCAGCAGATACGAGAGTTCAACGAGCGGCTGGAACAAACCGAGCTGCCCCATATCGATCTGCGGGCCGATGGCGCCGAACAGCATCTGCGCCGGGATCGCTTCACCAAGGCGGTGGGTGGCGTCATCCCCGACACCAATGCCCTGCTCGACAGCATCGCCCGGGATCACATCAATGGTGTCTACACCCTGGCGGGCCTGAAAATTCAGGGCAAGGGGCTCGATGAGTCGCTGCCTGCGGATGTTAAAAACGCCTGCGTGGCACTGTTGGGGGAGGGGTGTCTCGATGAATCGCTCCATACCCGCACCATCATCCAGCATGCCAACTATGACCAGAATGCCCATTGCGGCAGCGGTTGCAGCGGCAACCCGTGGGACTCTTCCGGCAGCATCAGCCCGACCGGCTGGCTCGACAATCACGAGCTGGGCCACAACCTGCAGACCAACCGGTTGAACGTGCAGTACGCTGCGGCAGGCGATGCCGACAACTGGAGTGGCTACGGGAGCCGGGCGGGGGAAAACTCCAACAACATCTTCCCTTATGTGGTGAAGTGGCGCGCCCATTATCTGAGGGATGGCAACACGGCGCCCATCAAGGATGGGCACATGAATCACAAGGATCTCTTCTATGTGTTCATGTCTGATGCGGCGCAGGTAAGGGACAGGAGTGGCAACCGCCTCGTGCTCGGGGCCAACTGCAAGGTGCTCGATACCGGCGAGAGTCGCTACGAAGCCCCCTGGAAGAGCAATGCCTACGCCGTCCACAACGGCTATCGCATGGCGTTTTATATCCAGATGGCATTGCGCGCCCACGGTATGATCCTGACTGATGGCACCCGGCTGAACGATGGCTTCACTCTCTTCACCCTGCTCTATCAGCATTCACGGATCTTCGGCGCGGCAGCCGACAGTGAAGTGCAGTGGAATGCCAGCAAGGATAGGCTCGGCTTTAGCCTGTTCCCCTACTCGGGGCATGCGGTCTATGGCGGCAAACGGGTGCGCGACATACCGGGCAATGACTTTATGCTGGTTGCACTCAGTCGGCTCACCGGTTGGGACTGGCGCAATCATTTCGATCTGCTCGGCCTGCGTTACTCAAGCCTCGCGGTCGCTCAGGTGCAGGCCAACCAGCGTTATGGCAGCCTGCCGATGGGGATGTATGTGCTGGAGGATGACCTGCCCCCAGCCAACATGAGCGAAGGCGTCACATTCCTGCCGCTCTCTGAAAGCGACGGATCCACCCTCTGGCCCCGCAACAGTGGCTCGCCAAGCGCCTGCCCAACACCCTGAATCCGGTCATCACGATAACCACAACAAGCGCCCGGCTGGGCGCTTGTTGTTTATCCGGCCTTTGGCCCCATGGTGGATGCCGAGAAGGTTGGGGAGTCTGCGTGGAGAAGAACGAGCCGAAAATGTGTAAGCCTGTGTAAGGACTAAACACATCTCTGGCCCATCCACGCAGCAATGTTACAGCACCGTCATCTGACCGGCATAGAGGATGAAGTAGCGCAGCAGCAAGATCCCCACCAGGCTCAGGCTGCAGACCAGCACCAGGTGGGAGTGCTGGTGCTGGCGAGCTGGCGAGCTGAACAGCCCCAACAGTTGGGGAAGCAGGATGCCTATGCCAATCACGCCAAACCAGAAGACCTGCGACCAGAAGCCGCCGCCTATGGCCGCCCACATCGCTGCCTCCCGCTGGCCGCCACCGAAGTAGAGGCCGGTGAAGAAGCAGACCAGCAAGAAGATCTCGATAGCCACGATGGGACGCTCGAAGCGGTGCACAAAGCTCACCCCCTTGCTATGGCCGCTCTCCTTGAACAGAGTCACCGCCAGCAAGATGGTGGAGGCGACCCCCGAGCTGATACCGGATACCAGAAACAGCGCCGGCAGGATCGGGTTGTTGAGCATGGGGTAGGTCTTGAGCGCCGAGAGCAGGAAGCCGGTATAGGCCCCCAGCAGTACGGCCAGCAACAACAGCAGGGGAGTAAGCAGTCGCTCGATCTGTGCCATCTTGCCTATCAGGGTATCGATGAAGGCGAACCTATCCGCCAGCAGGTGCCGCCGCAACCCCTCGATCTCGGCTCTGAAGACCACCGCCAGCCAGGCAAACAACACCGTCATATAGACCTGAAACAGCATGACCCCCATCGACATCACGGAATCGAACTGATAGTGGAACATCAGCTTCCAGAAAGTCCAGGGTCGCGCCAGGTGGAAGATGAGGATCAGCAGCCCCTGTATCACGCTGAGCGGGGCCAGAATGGCGGTCGCCCTGATGATGCCGCTCTCGCTGCCGGCCCCGCGCTGGCGCAACAGCACCGAGAGGGTGACTGAACCGGCGGAGATCCCCAGCAGAAAGAGGTAGATGGCGATGGGACCATCCCAGACCAGTGAGTCGAAGTGAAATGCGTTATGCCACATGGTACATACCTCCCGTTTCGCTACTCACCATCTGCAGAGGGATACCGTCATGATGCGGGTTATGAGGACTCATGATTTTACCTCCCCTTTCGGTACCCGATACATCTTGGGCGAGGTGCCGAGGAACTGTTTGTAGCGATAGGTGGTTTCATGCACCAGCCGTCTGGCGATCGGGCTGTGAGGATCATCCAGATTGCCGAACACCAGCGCCTTGGTAGGGCAGGCTTCGACACAGGCGGGTTGCTTGCCGTTGGCCAGATTGGTTTTGCGGCAAAAGTCGCACTTGTCGGCAATGCGGGTGACCGGGTTGATAAAGCGTACCTGATAAGGGCAGGCCGCCAGACAGTAGCGGCAGCCGACACAGAGATCGGGGTTAATGTCGACGATGCCATCCTCGGCCCGGATATGGGATGCACCCGTCGGGCAGACATGCACACAGGGGGCGTTATCACAGTGCTGGCAGGACTTGCGGAAAAACCGGTACTCCTGATCCGGATATTCACCCACAGGGCCGGAGCGCAGGATCTGCAGGCGGGCTACCCCTTGTGGCACCTGATTGACTTCCCGGCAGGCATCCATGCAGGCGGTACAACCGATGCAGGCTGTCTCATCGTGGATCATGCCGTAGCGCCCCCCCCCGATGGTCATGCTGTTGGCCAGGGCGCGGGGCGACCCCGTCATCAGGATCAAGGCGCTGGCACTCATCCCCACCATAAACTCGCGACGGGTCGTGCTCATGCGCCCTCCTTGGCCGCGGCTTGCTGCCTGGCCTCATGCTGCTTGCTGTGGCAGTCGACGCACAGCTTGATGCGGGCCTTCTCGGGGATGCCGACCATGGGCTCTTTGGCCGGGTGCAACTGATGGCAGCTGGTGCAGGTCACGCGAGTCGCATGCACGTCGTGAGCCCACAGCGCCTTGCGCAGATCATCGGGCTCATGGCAGCTCATGCAGACGCCGTTTTGCTGGCTGAGCGGGAAGGCATCGTCGCCAAAGCGCATCACGTCGACAATGCCGCCACGCTGTTTGCGGTGCTGGGCTGACGGGTTGCCGTGACAGTTGGTACAGGTCACCGCTTCATTGGTATTGGGGTTGGTGACGCTGGCATGCTTGCCATGCATCCCCTCGTTTCCGTCGTGGCACTTGTCACACTTGGCGAAACGGGCGGCCGCTTTTTTCTCGGCTGCGGCTTTCTTCGCGGCTTTGGCCTGGCGTGCGGCCAGTGCATCGGCGGCACTGCTATCGGCCACAGTGCTGACGGCAGCAGACGCTGGTTCGACGGCGGTCGCTGCGAGGGCAAACTCGCTTGCACCCAGACAGATCGTGGCAAGCAAGGCCCACTGCATTATTTTTTTCATACTGGACTCCGGATCAAAGAGGTTCAGCGGCGTTATCCACCCCCTGACAAGAAAAAGAGCGACAAATACCTCCCAAAATGCCAGAAACGGGCAAGAGTCCCCCACCCACGACAGAGTGGGGGCTTGATCAATGGATAAACCTGACCGCTTTGGTTATTGCTGGCTGGCGTAGTACTCGGCCAACGCCTGGAGATCGGCATCACTCATGGCAATGATGGCGTTATTCATCTTCTCGTCATTGCTGCGCTTGCCGGCCTTGAACTCTTGCAGGGCCATCAGTATGTAACCTTTTGGCTGACCGGAGAGGATGGAGGCTTCATCGTCGGCAACGGAGCCACCTTCGGAGTGACACTTCTTGCAACCAGACTCTTCATGCAGTTTTTGCCCGGCTTTGGCCAGTGCGGCATCGAACGGCTGCTTCATCGGCTGGTAGGGCAGTTCGGCATAGTAAGCTGCCAATTCGTCGATCTGATCGTCGCTAAGACCCTTAACAATGTCGGTCATGTTTCCCTGTTTGCTGGTGTCACCGGTGACATGATTAACGGTCTTAGCAGGGCGGCCATCCAGGTAACTTCGCATCTGCTCCGCAAGATTAGATTCTGCTATTCCGGCGATTGTCGGAATATTTGTATGTGAGCTGATCCCCTGATTACCGTGACATGCGTTACATGTTTTGGCCATCTCGTCGACCCCGGCAAAGGCTGGCCCAATTGAACCAATCAACAGAGATAACCCCACCACTTTCCATTTCATGCTTCGCTTCATTTTGCACTCCTTTTGACATAAAAATCGCAAAAGACAGCTTATACCGTTTTTTTATTCGAAAAAGTGGGCTTAGTCCCGCTTTTGAGACTTCTGTCAACGTCGAGAGCCACATAAACCTTATAATTCGGATGGAAATGGTTTTTGACCAAAGCGGGGCTCAAAAGGCTTCAATGTTGCATGTTTTTGGGACTTTTCTGACACAGCTCATACATGAAATAAAAAATCCGATAAAAAAGGATAAACAAGATGAAATACTGGAAAGCGCTGGTGGCAGCTGCAATGGTGCTCACCCTCTCGGCCTGTGGTGGCGGGGGGGATGGCAGTGACAAGAGTGAGCCACCCACCCCTCCTCCAGGAACCCCTGGATCTCTGATTATCTCGGCGTCGACACCGGTTCTCACCCCGGATGGTCAGCTCTCGGTACAGTTCAACGTGACGGACAAACAGGGCTCGGGTTACGACCTGGGCGCTACGATCCCCTCATTCACCCTCAACAAGGTGATCCCCGGCCGCGATGCCACACGTGAAGACCCGGCCATCTGGAAGAGTTTTATCTACCGTTCCGGCAAAGCCACCAGTGAAAACAGCGGCAAGCTGGAGTCACTGGGCAATGGGCAATATCGCTACACCTTTGCTATTAACCCCACCACCGTGTCGGATCCCTATCCTGCTGATTCACAGAGCAACAATGGCGTGATTAGTTGGGATGAAACGGCGACTCATCGTGTGGGTATCTTTTTTGGTGGCAGTAACAATGTCCCCGTCACCAACTATGTGCTGGACTGGGTGCCGGCTGGGACGCGCGCCGCTTTGACCCGGGATATCGTGGATCAGAGCAGTTGTAACAGTTGTCACATGAAGCAAGCGATCAAACACGTGGATCGCGCTGACCCCAAACTCTGTGTCACCTGTCACAACGAGAGCAATCCGGCCATTGCTACCCGCCGCTCTCTGACGACCATAGTGCACAAGTACCATGGCAATCTGGATAGTACGGATACCAAGACGGTCAGCCACTTCCCGCAAGACTCGCGCAACTGCGATACCTGTCACAAGGACGCCACGCCAGCCACCCTCAATGCCGGTAACTGGCAACAGGCCCAGGAAAAAGCGTGTGGTGCCTGTCATGCCGATTCAACCAGCTCCACAGGTTTTGATGCTCACATCACTGGCAAGATAAACAGTGGCGCAGTCTGCACCCAGTGCCATGGCGCTGATCCGGCCAGCAGCAAGTCCCCCTACATGGTCCACCTGGGTTACATGGCCAACGAGGCGATTGGACGCGACAAGCTGCAGTTCACGTTCGATGACGTTCGCTATGCCGCTCCCAATATCGAGATCGAACTGACCGTCACCGTCGACGGTACGCCGGCCGAGAGCGTTAATGACGTGCTTAAATATGTCAAAGATGGCAATCCGGCCATTCTGGTCAATTGGGATCAGGGCCAGGGATTCGAGCTGGCCACCACCAACCCGCAGACTTTCGCCACTGGCAACAAGATCGAGTTCAGCAAGTGTGTCAGCCAGGGCACAGGTCGCTTCCTGTGCAGCAAAGAGACAGGCAACGAGGTCAACGGCACCCTGGCCGCGACCATCGCCGATCTGAGAGTCTGTGTGGCGCGTAAAGCCGATCGCAACGGGGCGTTTGCCGCAGGGGATCTGCTGCCTTGCAGCGGCACTGCCAGCGCACTCTCCCTGATCGCCATCAATCCGGTCAACGCCTACTTCCGTGCCGAAGGGGGCATCGACAGCAGCTATCTGCTCAAGGCCGGAGCCGATCTCGCTTCCTGCAACAGTTGTCACAAGGATCTGGCAGTCCACATGAGCAATCATGCGGCCAAGGATATGAGCCAGTGCACCAGTTGCCACAACGCGACCCGTACCTCGTTCTATGCGGGGGTTCCGGGGGACCTGAAATATCACGTCCACTCCTTCCACGCGCTGGGCGCCAAACATGGGGGAAGTGCTACCTTCCCGGGCGATATCGGCAACTGCGAGTCCTGTCATACCCAGGGGCAATACAACCTGCCCAACCAGCAGAACGCGCGCCCCTCTCTGGTCGCCACCACGGCTGACAACAAACAGCCCAAATACTTCAGCCCGGTGCTGGTGGTCTGCTCCAGCTGTCACCTCAAATCACCGCTGGGGTTGGTCAAGCCGGATAGCCCGGTGGCAGGGGATGAGTGGGCTACCCACATGAAGAATAACGGCGCCGTCTTTGGTGCAGAGACGATCGAAGCCGCAACCGGTGTTGAACAGTGTGCCTCTTGCCATGCCGTCGGGCAGGAGCAGGGGGTCGACAAGGTTCACAAGGTCTACGACTTCCGTTGATGAAATCCTGCGGTCAGGGGGTAACCCCTGGCCCTTCGCCGTTGAAGGAAACAAGATGAAAAAGACCATCTCGCAGTGGTTATTGGCTGGCATACTGGCCCTGAGCTGCCTGTCAGCCTGGGCCGGGAGCGATGCCGCGCAACCCGCTGGCGATGCAGATCCGCGCCTCCGGGTGGAATTGGCTCTGGACAAGAAATTTGATCAGGGGAAATACTCCCCGAAGGGAGCAGATACCTGCCTCAAGTGCCACGATTCAGATTCACGCAAACCCGCGACCGGCATATTCCACAGTGTGCACGGCAATCTGGGCAACCAGAATGGCCCCATGGCCGACCGGCAGTGTGAAGCTTGTCATGGTCCGGCAGGTAACCACACGCGCAATCCTCGCAAAGGAGAGAAACGGGAGCCGATGATCACCTTTGGTCCCGATTCACCTGTGCCGGTCGAGAAGCAGAACAGCGTCTGTCTCTCCTGTCACACCGATACCAACCGGATGGGCTGGCATGCCAGTGTTCATGCGGTGGAGGATCTCTCCTGTACCAGCTGCCACACATTGCACCAGGCCAAGGATCCGGTGATGGACAGCAAGAAACAGGTCGAGACCTGTGCCAGCTGCCATGCCGCAGAGAAATCGGATCTGCACAAGCGCACCAGTCATCCCATCCTGAATGGCGAAATGCCCTGCTCCAGTTGCCACAACCCGCACCAGTCACAAAATGAGGCCAGTCTGAAACAGCCGACCGTCAACGAGAGCTGCTACGAGTGCCATGCCGAGAAGCGGGGCCCCTTCCTGTGGGAGCACGAGCCGGTGACCGAGGATTGCTCCCTGTGTCACAGCCCCCACGGCTCCATCAATCAGGCGCTGCTCAACAAGCGCGTTCCCCAGCTGTGTCAGGAGTGTCACAGCGCCCCCCATGCCAACGTGTCCATCCCAGAGGGGGATCTCAAGGTACGTGGCGGCAGTTGCCTGAATTGTCATAACCAGATCCACGGGACCAACCATCCGAATGGGCAGTCCCTGCGACGTTGAGGAGAGATGTCATGAAACAATCAACACTTTGGCTCTCCTTGCTGACCATCTTCTCGGCCCATGCCGCCGAGGAGTCGCTGGCTGTCGAGGATTACTCTCTGCAATCGGCCAAGGAGGCCAAAACCGCACGCTGGCGCTGTGCATCCTGTGAAAGCGAGAGTGGCTGGTTTGGTGAGGTGGGGCTGGGCACAGGCTACATCAACGATGATGGCGCGACCCGTTTTCGCAACTGGGTGCCCGCCGTCAACGATACCGGCATGCTGGGGATCTTCAACGCTGACCTGCAGTATCGGGGGGAGGGATCCCGTTATGGGGCACTCGAGGCCAGGGATCTCGGAATGCGCCGTTTCAGCATGGCACTGGAGCAAGGGTACTATGATGGCGCGCGCGCCAAAATTGGCTACTCCGAAACCCCCTTCTACTGGAACAGCCATGGCAAGAGCGTCTATCGCCCTGACGATACACCGATGACGGCTGGCGCTCTGGCCGAATTTGACAAGGAGGTGGTCCGCAAGAAGCTGACCATGGGGCTTGCCTATACCCCCAAGAGCCCATGGCGCCCTTATGCCGATTTCTCTTATGAGAAAAAAGAGGCAACGCTGGCCACTTATCAGTCCAGCATCCCGGGGATAGGCAGCATGCCGGGCTTTGTACCCAAGCTGGTCGATGGCAGCAGTACCACCCTGGTCAAGAGTGGCATCAGCTACCTGGGTGAAGGCTGGCTGGTTGATCTGGCCTACAACGGCTCACTCTATCGCAACGAGGAGACCGCATTCTATTTCGGTTCGGCCAGCGACCCCTATGCCAATGAGCGGGCTTACGAACCCGACAACAGCTTCCATCAGGTCAGTTTGTCCGGCCAGTACAACTGGGACAGGCAGAGTCTGAGCGGTCGCATTCTCAGCAGCCGAACAACGTCGGATGGCAATCTAGCCGCCTTCCGGCAGGTGCCGATCACCCGGAGCGATTTCCACGGTGAGATCGATACCATCCAGACCAATGCCAAATGGGTGGGGCGTTTTGGCCGGGATTTGACTCTGCGGGCCGGGGGCGAATACCGGGATCGGCAGGACAACTCGGACAAGCAGGTTGTTATTGGCAAACAACGGCAGCCGGGGGATCGTTCTCACAGTAAAGCCAATCTGGAAGCGGATTACCGCCTGAGTCGATCGGTCAAGGTAACCGGGGGTTACCAGTATCGTGCCGATGAACGGGAGTACGCGGATCGTCGCAAGACGGATGAGCAGACATTGTTCCTCAAGAGTCGCTATCGCCCGGTGGGCGATCTGCAACTGGGGGGCAAACTCTCCTGGAGCACCCGGGATGGCTCTGAGTGGAAAAATAACAACCCCAATGTCAGCCCGACCTTGCGCCAGTTCTATCTGGCCAATCGTGACAGGTTCGAACTGCGCGGCGATCTGCAGTATGCCTTCAGCGAGCAGTTAAGCTCCTCGCTGGAAGGGTGGTGGGCACGGGCCAACTACCCAGAGCCCGACATCGGACTCAGTGAAGGGGAGGATTACGGTATCGATCTGACCCTTAACCAGCAGTTTGATGAGAACCTCAGTGGCCATCTCTTCAGCAACGTACAGTGGATCACCTCAAGCCAGAACCATGCCTACACAGGTGCCCCGGACTGGGATCCCTATTCGACCCGGGTTCGTGACCAAATCACTACTCTGGGAGTGGGTCTAAGCCAGAAGAAGGCGTTTGATTTGGCGCTGGAACTGGGGGTGGATTACAGCTTCTCCTATGGCCGTGGCCAGACAGATGCCAGCAAGGGTTATGACTACCCCGACCTGACCAGCAAGCAACACCGTCTGGAAGGCTATGCCCTCTATCAGCTCGACGAGAAGCAGTCACTGCGCTGGGATATGCGCTACGAGTTCTACCACGATGTGGACTACCTCTACACCGGTGAGGAGTACAGCATGGGTCATGTTAACCAGAACTATAACGGTTACTTCACCGCTATCTCCTGGCTCTACAAGTTCTAACGCCGCAAGTGCCACAAGGGGAGCCTGGCTCCCCTTTTTCATGCCCGGCACAGACACCCGAATGCGGATAGCAATTGATGCCTGGATGCCGCGAGGCATGTTGCTATCTAATTGATTTTCTATATTTCAGATCTTCCCAGCAGCTGGGTTGCGTGGCGGCACTGCGACGTTAGGCCGCTGATCTTGTGTGGCGCCGAACGGGCCGATCGGTTGATGGTGGGCGACAAGTGGCGGGTGTGAATGGCGCCGTCGTGGGGCTCGATATCGAACAGCTTATCGCCCTTCACAAGGTGGCT
This sequence comes from Aeromonas sp. 603607, assembly GCF_049171595.1. Classification (NCBI taxonomy): domain Bacteria; kingdom Pseudomonadati; phylum Pseudomonadota; class Gammaproteobacteria; order Aeromonadales; family Aeromonadaceae; genus Aeromonas; species Aeromonas sp. 603607. The sequence continues at coordinate 28,886 of NZ_JAAKOV010000019.1, read as the reverse complement.
GCTGCTGTGCTGGTACGTGGCCAGGTGAGAGCAAACGGTAAAAAGCGAAGGGGCCCGCAGCGAACCCCTTGTTGTTGGCGCTTTTCGCTGCGCCGCTATTTGGCGGCGGGGGCAGGGAAGTATTTGCTGTGCAGCAGCGGGTATTCACTGCTCGCCAGCACCTGGGTCAAGCCGGTCTGGAACTCTTTGACCAGTTCGTCGCTTACCGGATGGCTGAAGGCGAAGCAGAACTGCTCCGAGCTCAGCACCCACTGCTCCTTGAAGCGGGCGGGATCGAGTTTTTGTTCGACGATCAGCTGCTCCATGGTGGTCTTGTTGGTGGAGACCAGATCGACCCGGCCGGAGGTGAGCATCTTGAGCGCCTGTGCCAGCCGATTGGCGGCCATCAGTTTGGTCTCGTCAAAGCCGTTGTTGAGCAGCAGTTGCTCTCCCACATCGGCCCGCACCGCCCCGATATTGAACGCCTTGGCATCGTCGAGCTTGGTGATGGTGATATTGCGATCGGCCAGCCCCACCAGCACGATCTCGGCATACCCGATGGGGCAGGCCCACTTGAACAGGGGATCCCGCGCCTGGGTGCGGGCGGTGGAGAAGAGCACCGCATTGGGTTTTTGGGTCAGCAGGTAGTAACCACGTGCCCAGGGCATGATGGTGATGGGCTGCGCCGGTGTATTGGTCTTTTTCCATACCAGTTGCAGCAGCTCGACTGCGAGGCCGGTGGGGGCGCCACTGGCATCGGCGTAGTTGTAGGGTTTGTACTCTTCGGTAATGTAGTGAAGCTTTGCCAGCTCGGGGCTGGCGTTGGCAAAGGAGGTAACAAGCAGTGTGGCCAACCCGATCCATGGTTTCATTTCTCTATCCTGCTCAAGGGAATACCTATGCTCAATTGTGACCAAGCCGGATGATTTCGCCAAGGCGGGTTTGCAGTTTGGCAAAAAGTGCAGGAGGCCGCCGGCATGTTGTGCTGTGTTGCGAGGGTCAGAGAGACTGGCGCAGTGGCAGGTATTTGGCTTGCAGTTGCGAAAATTGAGGGGAGGCCCGGGCACGATCCAGAGCTTGTTGAAAGCGGCTTATATCCCTGTCTGGCACCTGACGGCTAAAGGCATAGCAGAGTGGCTTGCTGTCGAGCACAAAGGCCACATTGAAGTCATTCAGATCCATGTTGAGGTCCTTGAGGGTTTGATAGCCGACCAGCTTGTTGGTAGCAAAGAGATGGGTACGGCCCGAGGCGAGCATTTTTGCCGCCTGGCTGAGACGGTTTGCCTCGACAAGGTTGCTTTCATCCAGACCCCGCTCCTGCAACAGCTGACTCGATACGGTCGAGCGCACCACCGCAATCTTGTATTGTTTCATTTGTTCGGCAGAGACAAGGGTCAGCTTGTCAGCTGCGCGGCCAAGCAGCACAAAGTCCGAGTTGTCGATGGGGCAGGCCCACTTGAAAAGCGCTTCCCGTTCGGGTGTCCGTGCGGTGGCAAACAGCACCACATTGTGCTTGCTGCTTAGTTCTTTGTAGCCGCGGGCCCACGGCAGAATGCGTATTGGTTGGGGAGAAAGGTCACTATATTGCCAGATCATCTGCAGCAGTTCGACGGCAAGGCCGGTGGGCTGACCCTCTGCGTCACTGAAGTTAAAAGGCGGGGAGATTTCGGTGCAGTATTCGAGCTTGTCCAGATCTGCACGGGCAAAGCTGGCCCACAGAAGGAGTAGGATGTGGGAGAGATGCCATGTCCGCATGGAAGAGATCCTTCACTATATCGACGATGCCAAACAGTGTGACGGCTCGAGTTCGCAATAGCCAGCTCCTTGACGGGCAACCATAGTGCGACTGAGGGGGCCATTCCAGCTGCAGCCGAGAGTCAGCGCACCGGCAGGTATTTGGCCTGCAATTTGCGAAACTCCTCCGAGGCGAGGGCGCGGGTCAGGCCCTGCTGAAAGAGGGTGATTTCGCTGTCTGGTACTTGACGGCTGAAGGCGTAGCAGAGCTGCTCGGCGCTCAGCACCATGGCCACGTTGAAGTCGTCGCTGCTCAGCTTCAGTTCGCGAATGGCGTCATATCCCGCCAGCTTGCTGGTGGCGAGCAGGTCGGCGCGGCCGGAGAGCAGCATCTTCAACCCCTGCGACAGGCGGTTGGCCGGGATGATGTTGTTGTCATCCATGCCGTTGTTGAGCAGCAGCTGTTCGGCGGCATCCGAGCGCACCGCGCTGATCTTGTATTGGCTCATCTGATCGAAGGCGGTCAGGGTGATGTTCTGCGCTTTGCGGCCGAGCAGTATGTACTCCGAGTAGCCGATGGGGCAGACCCACTTGAAGAGATCCTCCCGCGCCTGGGTGCGGGCGGTGGAGAAGAGCACCACGTTGGGCTTCTGGGTTAGCAAGTAATAACCTCGCGCCCAGGGCAGGATACGCACCGGCTGGGGTGTCACGCCGCTGTGTTGCCAGATCATCTGCAGCAGATCGACCGCAAGGCCGGTGGGCTGGCCTTGCGGATCGCTGAAGTTGTAGGGGGGGTACTCTTCGGTGAGGTACTCGAGCTTGCCCAGATCAGCCCGGGCCGTCGAGGCCCAGCAGAGCAGCAACAGATGACAGATCAGCCATATCCTCATTGGGAACATCCTTAGCGATCAACCTTCCCTTGAGTGTGACCATGAACAGAGTAAATAGCCACTCACTGCCGTTACCAGCGGGCGCGGATCTGCCCGATGGGTTGGTAGGCCTCATCCCGCAGCCCTACCAGCAGGGTCTTGCCATCCGCTTGCAGCCGGAACTCGCCGTAGCGGGCCGTTTCGTATTGCTCCCCCGTGCCCTCTTCAAAGAAGTAGGCATCGGGGCCAATCTGCCACTGCCGCTCGCTCTGGTGCACCTGCAATAGCCGCTCATCGCTGGCGAGTCGATCCGGTTTGCCATCGACCACCAGAGTGGCTACCTGATGGGCATCGAGGCGGATCACCAGGGTGTCGCTGCCCTTGTCTTGATTAGCTCTGGCGTCGCGGCTGGTCAGCTCGCGGGCAATTTCATAGTTGAGCCGCATGTAATCCCCCTGCATCAGGGAGCGGGGATCGACCGGAGCGAGCCGCAGCAGCACCACTTCGCCGCTGCTCATGGCGTACTCATAGCGCCAGACTGTGGCATTGATGCCCGCCAGGATGGCGAGGCCGCTCAGCAACAGGGCGAGCTGTCGGGTCACAGGTTTCATGAATCGCTCCTTGCCGCGAAGGTGGTGAGCAGCTGGCGGGCCCCCAGCAGCAGGATGCCGGAGCCAAGCAGCAGCCAGGATTTGGTCATCAGGGTGAGCCCCAGATCGTAGTAATAGAGCGAGCCATAGCCGAGCAGCAGCAGGGCCGAGAGGGTCATCAGCCCCAGACTGCCGGCATAAAACCCGAGGATCAGCACCAGTGCGCCTGCCCCCATGCCGGGGATAACGGCGCTGATCAGCACCAGCGGCAGGCCAAACAGCAGAGGGAGCTTGAGCTTCACCATCACCGCCAGCAGCAGGGCGGCGCAGAGCAGGGGATTGAGCCAGAGCGGCAGGCGGGACAGCCCCAGTTCGTCCAGCACGCTGCTGCCGCCATCCCACAGCGGATGGTGCAGACGGCCCAGCACCAGCAGGGAGAGGGCCAGCCCCAGCGTGATGGAGTGGTAGAGCTGGTGGCGCTCTGGATCCCTATCTGCCCGCAGCCAGCAGAAGGTGATGGCCGCCATCACCAGCGGCAGGGCCAGCAGTTGCAGCCCGAGGCAGGCGAGGCCAAGAGTGAGCAGCAGTGCCGCCGCCACGCTGTGAAACAGCCGCACCAGCCAGTGATCGAACAGCATGGCGATGGCAAGGGAGAGCAGGCACAACCCAAACCAGAGCAGGGCGTGATGAAGATCAAGCTGATCGAGCAGGCCATAGAGCAGCCAGGCATCAGCCGCCAGGGTGAGGGCCAGCACGAACTGATCCCAGAGATCGCCGCTTTGGCTGCGATTGAGGGCGTAGGCCCCCGCCAGCAGCACGGCCCCGAGCAGCAGGGCACTGTTGGCCTCGCGGGTCAGCTGCTCGAAGGTGAGAAACAGGAAAAAGAGCAGGAACAGGGCGGCAATCCAGCCCACCAGCCCGAGCAGAAAGCGGCTCGACCAGTGGGGTTGGGTATCACGGGGCTGATCCCCTTCCACCAGATTGGCCTGTTGCAGTGCTTGCCAAAGGGTCAGATCACTCATGAGACCTCCGTTGTTGTTGCAGCCAGCGGGCGGCGGTGACAGAAAGGCCGATGGCAATCAGGCTCAGCAGCAAGAAGCCGTTGATGTCGGGCTCCATCCACTTGCCCAGCGCCGCGAGGATGACGGCAATCAGACTGAGGCTCCCCATGGCGAGTCCGGCGATAAATCTGTGATGCCACAAGGCATAGGCGGTGGCGAGCCAGCCAAGCCAGAGCGGCCACACCAGCGGGGAGGCGGCATCAAACAGCGCCAGCAGGGTGAGCAGGGTGGCTCCCAGACCGGCGGCAAGGCCCGCCAGCCAGCTTGGCATCAGGCGCCAGCGGTTTGGTGCCAGCAGAAGCAGACCCCAGAGGGCGGCGTTGAGCAGGGTCAGGCACCAGCCCAATCCCTCTTCATCGAAGGTAAAAAAGAACGTGAACAAACCGAGCCGCCAGTAGAGCACCAGCGCCAGCTGACCGAGCAGCCAGCTTAAGGTCCAGAGCAGGGGGCTTTGGCCAAATACCGCCAGCGGCACCAGCATCAGCGCCCAGGTGGCGAACAGCTGCCAGGGATCGGCGCCGGTCTGGTAGGTCTGACCCACCAGCGCCAGCAGGGCGCCGATATTGAGGGCGATAGCGAGCAGCAGCGCCTGACGGGGGGTATCCCCCAGCGGTTTGCGCCACAGCAGAAGCAGCATGGCGAGCAGCGGCGCCTCCAGCAGGGCGAGGCGGGAGACCCGGCCCAGCTCCTGCCAGTTGAAGGCGACGAAGAAGATGAGGCCAGCCCCGATACAGATGGCGCCGAGCCAGAGCAGCAGCCGGTCAAACAGCCACTGCCAGCGCGCCGGATGGGGGGGAAGATCGGCGAGGGTCAGGGCGTCTACCAGCTTCTCTGGCGCCAGCCGTCCCTGTTTGACCCATTCGAGAAGCGTCTCTCTTGATACGTTGTGCATGGGGGGACTCCACGAGGTTTGCCCCATTATGGCATGAGGCACCCGCAACCGTGCACTGCCCCTTAGCTCTACGGCTGGTGGTGCGACAGCGGATTACGCAATAGACACAGCAGCAAACAAAAAAGCCCTCCACAGGGGAGGGCTTGAGCAGCGGAAAAGGCGATCAGGCAAAGATCAGAGTGCTCACCCCGAGGCCGACGAAGAGGATGGCGCAGGCGATGCGGATCCCCTTGAGCGGCAGCTTGTCTGCCCCCAGCTTGCCGATCAGCACCACCGGCACGTTGGCCAGCATCATGCCGAGGGTGGTGCCGGTAATGACCTGTACCAGCGAATCATATTTGGCGGCCAGCAGCACGGTGGCGATCTGGGTCTTGTCGCCAATCTCGGCGATGAAGAAGAGCACGAAGGTGGCCATAAAGGGGCCGTATTTATCCAGCGAGCTCTCCTCGTCATCCACCTTGTCCGGCACCAAAATCCAGATAGCCATGGCGATAAAGGCGATGGCGACCAGCCAGGTCATTATCTTGGGATCGAGCCAGCGGCTGATGAACTCACCAATCCAGGCAGCGCCCGCATGGTTGAGCAAGGTAGCCGCCAGCATGCCGGCGATGATGGGCCAGGGCTTGCGAAAACGGCAGATGAGCAGCAACGCCAACAGCTGGGTTTTATCGCCGATCTCGGCAATAGCGACGCTGAGGGTTGAGGTTAACAAGGCTTCCATAAAAATGACCGGGGGACGGAATTGTTATAAACCAAAGACAAGCCTGCGCCATCCGTCCCCGGTATTGGCACTGGCCCGTCAAAGGTCTTGTCAAATCCATGGCTGGCATGGATCACCCTGACCATGGTGATTTGGCACCAAGTATGTTGATCAGGGTCGCAAACCGGTATTCATGAAATGGATGGCACCGGCGTGCGAGACTACTCCCCCTCGATGGGAGCGGGCATTCTAGGGAAAAACCGCATGAGTGACAAGGGGATCAGCCACCCACCAGCTTGACGCTGAAACCGGCTTTCTCCAGCTCGGTTTTGATCAGGTCCCGTTTATCCCCCTGGATCTCGATCACTCCCTCCTTGATACCGCCTCCGGTGCCGCACTTTTTCTTGAGCAGGGTGGCCAGGGATTTTTGCTGATCGGCGGGTACGCCATGAATGGTGATCACCCCGGCGCCCTTGCGCCCTTTGGTCTCGCGGCGAATGCGCACGGTGCCGTCAGTGGGGAAGGGGGAGGCGGATTGGGGAGCGCTCTGCTCCTTGATCATGCCGCCATCTGTGCTGTAAACGAGGCGGCTGTTGTTGTCGTGATTCATGGCATTACTTTATGGGTTAGCTAAGCGGAGTTTGATTTTACTCAAATAAAAGTTGAAGACACAGCTTATAATGCCCCAAGTAAAAGAGAATTATTATTGTTTAACTTCAGGAGTCAGTCATGGTACTCACGCAGTTGTCACCGGGACAGAGTGCTCGCATCAAGAATATGAATCAGCTCGCCCGGCCGCTGCGCCGCAAACTGATGGTGATGGGCCTGTTGCCCCAGACTGAAGTCATTTATCTGCGCTCCGCCCCCCTGGGGGACCCGCTCCAGATCCAGTGCCAGGGGATCTGTCTCTCCATGCAAAAGAGTCTGGCCCAGCAAATAGAAGTCGAGCCGGTATAACCCCCTGTTCGGCTACCGCTTCGGTCAAGAAAGTCACCGGGAGCGGTTCAGAGACAAGAAGTCGAACCTGCAAAGCAGCTTGCCACTCGCACGCGGCGGGTTCAGAAGAAAATAGAGGTAGAGCTGGTATGAATTATTCCCTGGTAACGGTAGGTAACCCCAATAGCGGTAAGACCTCCCTGTTCAACGCCCTGACCGGCGCCCGCCAGCAGGTAGGCAACTGGAGTGGCGTCACCGTCGACAAGAAGATGGGTGAGTTCAGCGCGGGTGAGCATCACTTCAAGCTGATGGATCTGCCCGGCATCTATAGCCTGGCGGGTCAGGATGGCAGTCTGGACGAGCAGATCGCCAGCCGCTTTGCCCAGGGCCAACAACCCGACCTGCTGCTCAACGTCATCGACGCCGCCAATCTGGAGCGCTCCCTCTACCTCACGCTGCAACTGCGCGAACTGGGCCTGCCCATGGTGGTGGTGCTCAACAAGCTGGATATCCTGCAAAAGCGCCGCATCGTCATCGACGATAGCAAGCTCGGCAAATCCCTCGGTTGCCCTGTAGTGGCCCTCTCTGCCCACAACAGCAAGCAGGTTGCCGCCTTCAAGCAGCAGATCCGGCAGTTTATCGGTCAGCCGCAAACAGCCTTGCAACTCGATTACGGCCAAGAGCTTGAAACCGATCTGGCGGAGCTGGAGACCCTGCTCGCCCCGCATCACCTCACTACCCGTGGCCGCGCCCTGCGCCTGCTGGAAGAGGATGCGGTGATGCAGGAGACTCTGCTGCCCGGTCAGCAGGCGGCCGCCGCCAATGTGGTAGCTCGCGCTCATCAAGGGCAGGATATCGACCTGCAACTGGCAGATATCCGCTACGGACATATCCACCAGTGGGTACAACAGGCTCGCCAGCAGAAGGGCAAGCTCACCGAGGCCCAGAGTGAGTGGCTGGATCGGGTGCTGCTCAATCGCTGGATTGGCATCCCCTTCTTCCTGTTTGTCATGTACCTGATGTTCATGTTCGCCATCAAGGTGGGCAGCGCCTTTATCGACTTCTTCGACATCATGGGCGGCGCCCTGTTTGTCGATGGGGTGCACCACCTGCTGGGGCTAATCAATGCCCCCGAATGGTTGGGCGCCATTCTGGCTGACGGCTTCGGGGTTGGTTTGCAGACCGTGGCCACCTTTATTCCGGTGATTGGTTGCCTCTATCTGTTCCTCGCGGTACTGGAGAGCTCCGGCTATCTGGCCCGCGCCGCCTTCGTGGTAGATGCCCTGATGCGCCGCCTCGGCCTGCCGGGCAAGGCGTTCGTGCCGATGCTGATGGGCTTTGGCTGTACCGTCCCCTCGGTGATGGCGACCCGTACCCTCAACTCCGAGCGGGAGCGGCTGATGACCTCCGCCATGGCCCCCTTCATGTCGTGCGGTGCCCGTCTGCCGGTTTACGCCCTGTTTGCGGTGGCCTTCTTCCCTGAATCAGGCCAGAACCTGGTGTTCGGTCTCTACCTCATCGGTATTCTGGTGGCGGTGCTCACTGGCCTGCTGCTGCGCAATACCCTGCTGCCGGGCAAGAGCGACTCCATGGTGATGGAGATGCCGGATTACGAGTGGCCGCGTCCTGTCAACGTTGCCATCAAGACCTGGCAGAAGCTCAAATCCTTCGTCTTTGGCGCCGGTAAAACCATCGTGCTGGTGGTTGCCGTGCTGAGCGTGCTTAACTCCCTGGGTACCGATGGCAGCTTTGGCCATCAGGAGCAGGAGAGCTCGGTCCTGAGCAAGATCAGCCAGGCGGTGACCCCGGTGCTGCACCCCATCGGTGTGCGCGATGACAACTGGCAGGCTACGGTCGGTATCGTCACCGGTATCTTCGCCAAAGAGGCGGTGGTCGGTACCCTCAACAGCCTCTACGCCGGTGGTGGCGCAGATGAAGAGGAGGCGAGCGAGTTCTCGCTGGTGGCCAGTTTCCACGAAGCGATCGATACCGTGGCGGCCAATCTGGCGGAGATCAACCCGAGCGACCCCATGGGGCTTGATGTTGGCAACCTCGACGACCAGAAAGCTGCCGCCGAGGCGCAGGAGGTGGATGTCTCCACCTACGGCAATATGCAGACCCACTTCGACGGGGCGGCCGGTGCCTTCTCCTACTTGCTGTTCGTGTTGCTCTACATGCCTTGCGCCGCAGCCATGGGCGCGCTGGTGCGGGAAACCGGTCGCCAGTGGGCGCTGATGACGGCGGTATGGTGCAACTATATGGCCTTTATGTGCGCCACCCTCTTCTATCAGGTCGCGACCTTCGCCGCTCACCCGGAGCAGAGCCTGTTCTGGATCGTCAGCTATGGCCTCTCTCTGGTACTGCTCTGGTGGGCCGGTCGCCGTCACGGTGACATCGTTGCCCGCAAGGTGGTGACCTTATGATCCTGCGCGAGCTGGGGGATTACCTCGCCGCGCAGCAGAAGGTGAGCCGGCGTGATCTGGCTCGCCACTTCCACACCTCGGAAGATGCGGTGGAGGCCATGCTCGGCGTCTGGATGCGCAAGGGGCGGGTCATCAAGCGTGAAAGCCGTATCTGTGGTGGCAGTTGCTGCGGCAAGAGCGAGGAGGTGATGTTCGAGTGGTGTGACGCGGGCCAGATTGGCATCAAGATCCGCTAAACGACTACTCAACCTCATCACCAAACATCGAACAATAAAAAACGGCAGATCCTGCTCAAGGGTCTGCCGTTTTTATTGCTGAAGACAGGCGGGCTCAGGCGCTCTGGCGAGCCTCGCTCAGCAGTGCCAGCGCCGGTTGGGCGTTGTCCGGCATCAGCCGGTAGGCTTTGTGGTGTTTGACCAGGGTGGCTTTCTTGTTGCCCTGGCTCAGCAGCAGGCCGTGCTTGAAGGCCGCCTCGGCCAGCACCTTCTCGTCACCGCGCACATAGAGGGTGAGGGGTTTGACAAGCTCACCGTCCTCGATATGGCCTTCATATTCGCTATGGCTTACCACCAGACTCGCCTGACCGCCCGATTGCAGGCGCAGCTTGGCGTTCACCTCGCTCTCGGTCAGCACCAGCCAGCCTGCCGCTGAGAGCTCCTCCAGCAGGGCAGCCAGCTTGGCTCCCAATTGCTGCGGATTGGTCATGGCGCACTGGTATTGGAAGGCGATTCGCTCCAGCAATCCCTTGAGATCGGCGCCCGCACCCAGAGTGCGGCCAAGCTGCACCCAAGCTTTCAAATCTTCCATCACCAGACGGGAGAAGCGCTTCTCCTTGAGGGAGTCGGCCATCCAGGTGCAGAGAAAGTGGCTCTCTTGGGCCGGAGTGCGCTTGCCCGCCTTTTGCTCGGCGGTACGGGCCAGTTCGGCCAGACTCTGGGTGGCCATCTCGAGCAGGGCCTGATTGTAGGTCGGAGAGGTCATAAGCAATCCTTGAGTTGACCACCAGGGGCCAACACCGATGACAGAGATGGCAAAGGCGCCAGTGGCGCCTTTGCGGTTTAATAGAGCAACTGCCCGCCTTATTTCGGCTGGCGGGGCTTCTTGGCGGCGGCCAGACGCTTGAGGCGCTGACCCTGCAGCTTGGCTTCGGCCATCACCTGGGCCACGGCGTTATCTTCACGCTGCGGGCGCTTGCCAAAGCGACGACGCTCTTGCAGCTGTTTGATCAGCTCGTCACGGCTGCTCACCTCATAGCCAGGCACCATGATGCGACGGATCTTCTGGCCGATCAGGGCCTCGATCTCCAGCAGGGTACGCTCCTCTTCACGGCTGACGAAGGAGATGGCCATGCCGCGCTTGCCGGCACGACCGGTACGGCCGATGCGGTGCACGTAATCTTCCGCCAGGAACGGCAGATCATAGTTGACCACGTATTCCAGATCCGGAATGTCCAGACCACGGGCGGCCACTTCGGTGGCGACCAGTACCCGTACCTTGCCTTCCATGAATTCGCGCAGGGCGCGGCGACGGTTGCCCTGGGCCTTCTCGCCATGGACAACGGCGGACTTGATGCCGTCAAGGTTCAGCTCCTCGACCAGCACATCACAGCTCTCGCGGGTACTAGCGAACACCAGCACCTGCTGCCAGTTCTGCTTGCCAATCAGCTCTGAGAGCAGCTCGCGCTTGCGCTTCTGCTCGACCGGATAGACGGTGTGGCTGACGGTGTCGGCAGTGGAGTTCTGCTTGTTGACGCTGACGATCTGCGGGCGATCCAGCATCAGGTTGGCCAGCTTCTTCACCGCGTCGGAGAAGGTGGCGGAGAAGAGCAGGTTCTGACGGGTCTTGTTGACCGCTTGCAGGATCTTTTGCACATCGGCACTGAAGCCCATGTCGAGGATGCGATCCGCTTCATCCATCACCAGACACTCGACGCCGGAGAGGCTGAGGTTGCAGGCGGTGAGGTGCTCCAGTAGACGGCCCGGGGTGGCCACAATGATGTGAGCGCCCGCTTTGAGCTTCTTGGCCTGCACGTCCTGCTTGCCACCGCCGACGATGGTGATGGTGGTGATATCGAGATACTTGGCGAAGTCATTGATGTTGCTCGCCACCTGAGCCGCCAGCTCGCGGGTCGGGGTCAGGATCAGCACACGGGCGTTGGAAGGCTGGACCGGAGCCGGATTGTCTACCAGACGTTGCAAGATGGGCAGGGCGAAGGCGGCGGTCTTGCCGGTACCGGTCTGGGCGCTGGCCAGCACATCGCGGCCACGGCGAATGGCCGGGATCGCCTGTTGCTGCACAGGGGTCATCTCCTGATAACCGCAATCTGAGACAGCACGCAAAATCTCGGGGGCAAAATCGAACGATTCAAATCTCATAATGGGTTCCTGTGTTCCAGCTGGGCTGTGTTTGGCTTGGTTAGCTCGGCATGAGCGAGACGGAGGTTGTAACCACCGACGGCTGCGCCTGACATCAAGTCAGAGAGTGAGCCGGAAAATGGCGGGCGCGAAGTGTAACAGATAGACGTCACAAATTCTGCCTCAAATGGTTGGAGTTTTTCCCGTGGCAGTTGCCCAGTGTAGGAGCCATCGCAAGGCACTGCATCTAGTTATCTTCACGGCTGCCAGGAGCGTATGAGCGGTTGGTGAGCGCGCATAGAAAATCAGCCCCGCATTGGCAGGGCTGACTGTTAGGGAACATCACGGCTGTGGCCGGTCAGATCAGACCGCCAGATAGTCCATGATCCCTTCGGCCGCTTTGCGCCCTTCGTAGATGGCGGTCACCACCAGATCGGAGCCGCGTACCGCGTCGCCACCGGCGAACACCTTGGGGTTGCTGGTCTGGAAGGCATATTCCGCCTGCTCGCGCGCCTTGATGCGATCCCGGTTGTCGAGCTCGATGCCGAACTCCGCCATCCAGGGTTGGGGGTTGGGTTGGAAGCCAAATGCCATCACCACCGCATCGGCAGCCAGCACCTGCTCGGAGCCTTCGATAACCACCGGATTGCGGCGGCCATTGGCATCGGGTTCACCCAGCTCGGTGCTCACCACCTTGATGCCGACGGTGCGACCGTTGGCATCCAGCTCGACCGCCACCGGCTGCAGGTTGAACATGAATTCAACCCCCTCTTCGCGGGCGTTTTTCACCTCCCGCTTGGAGCCCGGCATGTTCTCCTCGTCGCGGCGATAGGCGCAGATCACCTTGTCAGCCCCCTGACGGATGGCGGTACGCACGCAGTCCATGGCGGTATCGCCACCGCCCAGCACTACCACCTGCTTGCCGGCGAAGTCGATGTAGTCGGCTTGTGCCTTCTCGAACCCCAGCAAGCGGTTGGCGTTGGCGATGAGGTAGGGCAGGGCGTCATAGACGCCCGGCGCCTCTTCGTTGGCAAAGCCGCCCTTCATGTACTTGTAGGTACCGACCCCGAGGAAGACCGCGTCGAACTCGCCGAGCAGATCGGCGAAGGTGATATCCTTGCCAACTTCGGTCTCGAGACGAAACTCCACGCCCATCCCCTGGAAGATCTCGCGGCGACGCTGCATCACCTCTTTTTCCAGCTTGAAGGAGGGGATGCCGAAGGTGAGCAGGCCGCCGATCTCCGGATATTTGTCAAACACCACCGGGGTGACGCCATTGCGTGCCAGCACATCGGCACAGGCAAGGCCAGCAGGGCCGGCGCCGATGACGGCGACCCGCTTGCCGGTCTTGACCACGTTCGAGAGATCGGGCTTCCAGCCCATCTCGAACGCCTTGTCGGTGATGTATTTTTCGATGTTGCCGATGGTCACCGCGCCGAAGCGATCGTTGAGGGTGCAGGATCCCTCACAGAGGCGATCCTGCGGGCAGACCCGACCGCACACTTCCGGCAGGCTGTTGGTCTGGTGGGAGAGCTCCACCGCCTCCAGAATGCGCCCCTCTTTGGCCAGTTTCAGCCAGTTGGGGATGTAGTTGTGAACCGGGCACTTCCACTCGCAGTAGGGGTTGCCGCACTCGAGGCAGCGATCCGCCTGCATCTGTACCTGCGGCTGATTGAAGGACTCGTAGATCTCCACAAACTGGATTTTGCGGATCTTGAGCGGCTTCTTGGGCGGGTCGACCCGCTGGACATCGATAAACTGAAATACGTTCTGGCTCATAGGGTTCCCTCCTTATTGCGCCTGGATTCTGAGTTCTGCACTGGAACGGCTGGTGTGACCCAGCAGCGATTTCACGTCGCTGGACTTGGGTTTGATCAGCCTGAACTTGGGCACATAGGAGTCGAAGTTGGCCAGGATCTCCTCGGCGCGCGAGCTGCCGGTCTCATTGAGGTGCGCCGTGATGATGCCGCGCAGGTGCTCCTGATGGATGGCGAGATCCGCCACGTCCAGCAGTTCCACCAGCTCGGGGTTGGTGCGCTTGGCGAAGTTGCCGCACTCGTCGAGCACGTAGGCAAAGCCGCCGGTCATGCCCGCCGCGAAGTTGACGCCGGTCTGACCGAGCACGGTGACGATGCCGCCGGTCATATATTCACAGCCGTTGTCGCCAATCCCCTCGACCACCGCGAGCGCACCTGAGTTGCGCACCGCGAAACGCTCGCCAGCAGTGCCTGCGGCGTAGAGTTTGCCGCCGGTGGCGCCGTAGAGGCAGGTGTTACCGATGATGGCTGCTTCGTGGGATTTGAACGCCACACCGACATGGGGTTTGATCACCAGCTTGCCGCCGGTCATCCCCTTGCCCACATAGTCGTTGGCGTCACCGGTGAGGATCATCTCAAGGCCGCCAGCGTTCCAGACGCCGAAGCTCTGGCCTGCGGTGCCGTTGAAGTGCACCTTGACCGGATCCGCCGCCATACCCTGGTTGCCGTGCCGCTTGACGATCTCGCCCGAGAGACGCGCGCCCACCGAGCGGTCGGTGTTGCGAATGTCGTAGCGGAACTCGCCGCCGCTTGAGGTTTCCACCGCTTCCAGCAGATCTTCCACCATCTTGAGGTTGAGCGGCCCCTTGTCGAAGGTGGGGTTGTGCTGCTGACTGAACAGGCTGGAGCCTGCCGGTGCTACCGGACGGGCCAGAATGCCGGAGAGATCCAGCTTGGCCTGACGGGCGGTGAGGCCGGGCAGGGCTTCCAGCAGATCGGTGCGGCCAATCAGGTCGGTCAGCTGGGTGACGCCGAGCTGAGCCATCAGCTCGCGGGTCTCCTCGGCGATGAACTTGAAGTAGTTCATCACCATCTCCGGCAGGCCGGTGAAGTGCTCGCGACGCAGCTTCTCATCCTGAGTGGCAACGCCGGTGGCGCAGTTGTTCAGGTGGCAAATACGCAGGTATTTGCAACCGAGTGCCACCATGGGGCCGGTGCCAAAACCGAAGCTCTCGGCGCCGAGGATGGCCGCCTTGATGATGTCGAGGCCGGTTTTGAGACCGCCATCCACCTGCAGTCGTACCTTGTGGCGCAGACCGTTGGCGACCAGCGCCTGTTGGGTTTCAGCCAGACCCAGCTCCCACGGGGAGCCGGCATATTTGACCGAGGTGAGGGGGCTCGCGCCAGTGCCACCGTCATAACCGGAGATGGTGATGAAGTCGGCATAGGCCTTGGCCACGCCGCAGGCAATGGTGCCAACGCCGGGTTCGGAGACCAGTTTCACCGACACCAGACAGCTTGGGTTGATCTGCTTGATGTCGAAGATGAGCTGGGCCAGATCCTCGATGGAGTAGATATCGTGGTGCGGCGGCGGTGAGATCAGGGTCACGCCGGGCACGGAATAGCGCAGCTGGGCGATTTGGGCGGTGACCTTGTCACCGGGCAGCTGGCCCCCTTCGCCGGGCTTGGCCCCCTGAGCCACCTTGATCTGCACTACATCGGCGTTCATCAGGTAGTGGGGGGTGACGCCAAAGCGGCCGGAAGCCACCTGCTTGATGCGGGAGTTCTTCTCGGTACCGAAGCGCTTGGGATCTTCGCCACCTTCGCCGGAGTTGCTCTGACCACCGAGGCGGTTCATGGCAACAGCCAGTGCCTCGTGGGCCTCAGGGCCGAGGGCGCCGATGGACATGGCCGCGGAGTCGAAGCGGGGGAACAGCTTGTCGGCTGGCTCAACCTGATCCAGTGCGACCGGATTGTCGACCTTCTTCAGGGCCAACAGGTCACGCAAGGTAGAGACCGGGCGTTCGTTGACCAGACGGGCGTACTCCTTGTAATCGGCATAGTTGCCGGAGCGCACCGCGGTTTGCAGGGTCTGCACCACATCCGGGTTGTAGGTGTGGTACTCGCCGCCGTGAACGAACTTGAGCAGGCCGCCATGGGGGAGGGGCTTGCGCACCAGCCAGGCCTGACGGGCCAGATTGTGCTGATCCTGCTGGATGTCGGCAAAATCGGCACCCTGAATACGGCTCGATACGCCGCGGAAGCAGGTATCGACCACCGATTTGGCCAGACCCACCGCTTCAAACAGTTGGGAGCAGCGGTAGCTGGCGACGGTGCTGATGCCCATCTTGGACATCACCTTGTAGAGCCCCTTGTTGATGCCGTTGCGGTAGTTGACCATGGCCTGGCGCAGGGGCATGGCGAGCACCCCCTCTTCAACCTGCTTGGCCAGGGTTTCGTAGGCCAGATAGGGGTAGATGGCGGTCGCGCCAAAGCCCAGCAGCACCGAGAAGTGGTGCGGGTCGCGGCAACTTGCAGTTTCCACCAGAATGTTGGCGTCGCAGCGCAGGTTGTTGTCCACCAGGGTGCGCTGCACTGCACCCACCGCCATGGCGGCCGGGATCGGCAGGGTGTCGGCGCTGATGTCGCGGTCCGACAGCACCAGCAGCACGGTGCCACTCTTGGCAGCAGTTTTTGCCTCCTCGCAGATACGCACGATGGCTGCTTCCAGTCCCTCTTCGGGCTTGAAGTTGAGGCTGATCACCTGATGACGGTAGTACTCACCTTCCAGTGCCAGCAGCTGGTGGAAGTCGGAGTAGAGCAGGATCGGCGACTGGAACAGCACCCGGTGGGCGTGGCCGAAGGTCTCGTTGAAGACGTTCTGCTCGCGACCGATACAGGTGGCCAGCGACATGACGTGGTTTTCCCGCAGCGGATCGATGGGCGGGTTGGTCACCTGGGCAAACATCTGGCGGAAGTAGTCATAGAGGGTACGCGGGCCGGAGGAGAGCACCGCCATCGGGGTGTCATCCCCCATGGAACCCACCGCTTCCTGACCGTTTTCACCGAGAACCCGGATGATCTGATCCAGCTCCTCGAAGGAGTAGCCAAACAGCTTCTGATAGATTTTCAGCTGCTCATCGGAGAACTCGCGGCTACCGGTCTGGCTGTCGTCCATCTGCTCGAAGGGGACCAAGCGGCGGCAATGTTTGTCCATCCACTGCTTGTAGGTGTGGCGGTTTTTGAGATCGTCATCGATCTCGAAGCTGGTCCACACCTTGCCGTTGCTGGTATCCACAACGAACAGCTCACCCGGGCCCACCCGGCCCTTCTCCAGCACTTCGTCCGGGGTGTAGTCCCAGGTACCGACTTCTGAGGCGAGGGTGATGAACTTGTCCTTGGTGATGACGTAGCGGGCCGGACGCAGACCGTTGCGATCAAGTGCGCAGGTGGCGTAGCGACCGTCGGTCATGACGATACCGGCGGGGCCATCCCACGGCTCCATGTGCATGGAGTTGAAGTCGTAGAAGGCGCGCAGGTCGTCATCCATGTTCGGGTGCTTTTGCCATGCAGGCGGGATCAACAGGCGCATGGCACGGAACAGGTCCATACCACCGGCGAGGAAGAGATCCAGCATGTTGTCGAGGCTGGAGGAGTCTGAGCCGGTGGTGTTGACGAAGGGAGCCGCTTCCTGCAAATCGGGAATGAGCGGCGTCGCAAACTTGTAGCTGCGTGCCTTGGCCCACTGGCGGTTGCCGGCGATGGTGTTGATCTCGCCGTTGTGGGCCAGATAGCGGAACGGCTGGGCCAGCGGCCAGCGCGGGCTGGTGTTGGTGGAGAAACGCTGGTGGAAGACGCAGATGGCCGCCTGCATACGGATGTCGGCGAGATCCAGATAGAAGCGCGGCAAGTCCACCGGCATGCACAGCCCTTTATAGACGGTGACCAGGTTGGAGAGGCTGACCACGTAGAAGTAGTCGTCGTTGACGCGCTTTTCGATGCGGCGACGCACGATATAGAGACGGCGCTCGAGATCCTTGTCGACCCAGCCGGGCGGGGCGTTGACAAAGACCTGTTCAATGCTGGGCAGGGAGGCTTTGGCGATGGTACCCAGTACGTTGGTATCGACGGGCACCTTGCGCCAGCCGACCAGACTCAGGGTCTCTTTTTCCAGCTCTTCGTCGATGATGTCGCGGGTCTGCTGGGCCAATACGGGGTCAGGGTTGAGAAACAGCATGCCGACCGCATAGTTGCGGCCAAGGTGCCATCCCTTCTCCTCGGCGACAGCTCTGAAGAAGCTGTCCGGTTTTTGCAGCAGCAGACCGCAACCATCGCCGGTCTTGCCATCGGCGGAGATCCCGCCGCGGTGCTGCATGCGAGCCAATGCTGACATCGCGAGACGGACAAGCTTGTGGCTGGCTTCCCCTTCCATGTGGGCCAACAGGCCGAAGCCACAGTTATCCCTCTCCAGCTTTGGATCATATAGTGACATTGCATTTCTCCCTTGCTCGGCCTTGTATCGCACAGTCATCACCTGACTGCATAAATTGCGATTGGCTCTTGTGGTTCCGTCTGCCTGACGTGGCGAATCTCCAAACTAATGGGATTTTCTGGCGAGGTCAATCGCAGGTCAGGTTTGTCTTCATGGTTACATTCGCATAACAAAATGTCGGGTTAGGGGGATTAGCTCGCAGTTATGGAGTGTTTATTCTGTGTGGCTTGATTTTGTTGGTGAAATATATCGCCATTGACGGGCTCAATGGTGCGCTCGGCGACGATGGGCGAATGTAGTAATTTTACCAACCCGATGTGGCCGACAGCGGAAGGGATCACATTTTCAATATCCCATGCTTGCAATTGTGTGCTGTCGGGTCTCTTTGAATTTTTCATTGTTCAACAGTGGGTTATCAGGTCTCATTTTCATATGGATGTTTACTGTTTGAATCGTCAAAGAACTGTAAAAATCCTTTTTTTGCGCTTTTTCTCTATATTTATTCAAAATTGGTCGGGTATTTATATGTTTTACCCTCTCCGCTAGCTTGATCCAGCTCAGCCCCTGTTTTGCGCAAGCTCGTACAATGGCGCTCCTTTAGCGGAGGTGTCATGCAGTTACACGAACTCGTCAATACATTCGGTCAGGATCTCAAGCAACGTCACGGTCAGAAGATCCACAAACTCTCCATCCACGGGGCCTTCACTTGCCCGAACCGGGACGGCACCCTGGGCCGTGGTGGCTGCACCTTCTGCAATGTATCCTCTTTTGCTGACGAATCGGCTCAGCAACTCTCAGTGGTGCAACAACTGCTGGCTCGCCGAGACGAAGTCACCCGTGCCAAGCGCTATCTTGCCTACTTTCAGGCCTATACCAGTACCTATGCCGAGGTCGAGTATCTGCAGCGGATGTATGAAGAGGCACTGTCGGTGAGCGATATGGTGGGGCTCTGCGTGGGCACTCGCCCCGATTGCGTGCCGGATGCGGTGCTGGATCTGTTGGCGGGCTATCAGGCCCGGGGTTACGAGGTGTGGCTGGAGCTCGGGCTGCAAAGTGCCAACGACAATACCTTGCAACGGATCAACCGCGGCCACGGTTATGCCGCCTATGAGGATGCGGTAAGACGTGCCCATCAGCGCGGCATCAAGGTATGTGCTCATCTGATCGTTGGCCTGCCGGGCGAAGTGCCGATGGACAGCCTCGATACCCTGCATCGTATCGTTGAGACCGGTGTTGAGGGGATCAAGCTGCATCCGCTTCATGTGGTTGAAGGCAGTACTCTCGGCAAAGCGTGGCAGGCGGGGCGGCTTGAGGTATTGACGCTGGAGCAGTATGTGGAAGCCGCTGTCGCCATGATCCAGCACACGCCGCCCGAGGTGGTGTATCACCGGATTTCGGCCTCCGCGCGCCGCCCAACCCTGCTTGCTCCCGCCTGGTGCGAGAATCGCTGGACTGCGATGGCGGACATTGCACGAGCACTCTCCTTGAGTGGCCCTCAGGGTCATGCACTGGGAAGACCCTTCATACTTCCTGACCTATAATTGAGTTCGTAATTATTATTTTCACGTAAAACATAGGGTTATATAAAAAGTTCATACCATAAACTATAGTTTTGGTACCTGCAGGTTGATATAGTGATGCGCCACAATAAATGCCATTATCAATTAACACCTCCATTTACCTGAGGGAGGCGTCGGCATGATGCTCACAGGCTGGTTTTACCAATCATCATGCAAGGAAAATTGGTGGTGAGTGTCACGATGTATCCGGATAGGTTTATTCCCTGATCAGGCTCATCTGTGGGAGGGGGCTCGTTTTTAGAGTCGCTATAGCAGGAAAATATGAGTGATACCCCTCTCGTATCGACCTTATTAATGCAGTGACGGGATGCTATGCAAGCAGAAACAAGTCGTATCGATGAGTTATTGGAGTGTCTGGTCTTCTTGACCCGCTTTTATGGTGTGCCCAACAGCCAGGATGCCCTGACGACCGGGTTGCCACTGGTCTCCGGACGACTGACTACAGCACTCTTTTGTCGTGCTGCCGAGCGGGGCGGGCTATCTGCCCGTGAAGTGATCCAGCCGCTTGATCAGATCTCTCCCTTGCTGCTGCCCTGCGTATTGCAGATGCGTAACGGTGGCGCCTGTATTTTGCTGGAGTGGAACGAAGATCGCAGCCAGGGGAAAGTGATTTTCCCGCAGGCAGGTGATGCCGCCCAATGGCTGACTGCTGCCCAGCTGGGTGATGAGTATTTGGGGCGTCTCTTTTACGTTAAGAAGCAGTTCAAATTTGACGAGCGCTCTCCCAAGGTGCTGGAGACCCGTGATGGCCACTGGTTCTGGAGCACTTTGTTTGAATCTCGCGGAATCTATCGCGATGTGCTGATCGCCTCCATTCTGATCAACCTGTTTGCCATCGCCAGCCCCCTCTTTACCATGAACGTCTATGACAAGATTGTGCCCAATCTGGCATTTGATTCGCTCTGGGTGCTGGCGGTCGGGGCCATGGTGGTCTTTACCTTCGATTTTGTGATGCGGCAGTTGCGCAGTTACTTTATCGATATCGCTGGCAAAAAGTCTGATGTGCTGCTGTCCGCCAAGATTTTCGCCAAGGTGATGGGCATGCGGATGGAGTCTCGTCCCGCTTCCACCGGCGCTTTCGCCAAACATCTGCAGGAATTTGAATCGGTGCGGGAGTTTTTCACTTCCGCGACGGTTTCTACTCTTATCGATCTGCCTTTTGCCGTCTTCTTCCTTTTTATTATCTGGATGTTTGCCGGTGTGATGGTGGTGGTCCCCATCGTCGCCATGCTGATCCTGATCGCCTACAGCTTCTATATTCAAGAGCCGCTCAAAAAGTCCATCGAAGAGGGTTCCCGGCTGGCCTCTCAGAAAAATGCCAACCTGATCGAAAGTATTTCCGGGCTGGAAACGGTCAAAATTTTTGGCGCCGAGAGTCTGTTCCAGCACCGTTGGGAGCAGGCTGTTTCCCATATTTCCACCTGGGGTGTACAAACACGGCGAATTACCAACTCCATGTCGTCACTGGCCAGTTATATCCAGCAGGTGGTGACGGTCGGTCTGGTGATTGTCGGTGTTTACCAGATCTCCGAAGGCTTAGTCACCATGGGGGGGATGATTGCTGCCGTGATGCTCTCCAGTCGTGCCATTGCGCCCATGGTGCAACTCTCAGTGTTGTCGACCCGTTATAACCAGGCCAAGTCTGCACTGGATATTCTGGAAAAAATCATGCAAACCCCGGGTGAGCAGGAGGAAGGCAAGCAATATATCCATCATCCGGTGATTGCCGGTCGAATTGAATTCGAAAATGTTTCGTTCAAATATCCAGGAATGGAAACCAGCACCCTGCACCATATCAATTTGCGTATTCAGCCGGGTGAAAAGGTGGCAATTATCGGCCGGATTGGGGCGGGTAAAACGACCCTCGAGAAGTTGTTGATGGGGCTGTATCGGCCGACTGACGGTTCGGTCCGGATCGATGGTTTCGAAATAGACCAGTTGCCTCCCTCGGTGATTCGTCGCAATATCGGTTGTGTTCCCCAAGATGTCATTCTCTTTTTTGGTTCGGTGCGAGACAACATCATGCTGGGTAATCCGCTGGTGGATGACGTGAGAGTCTTGCGTGCTGCCAAGCGGGCGGGCGTCACCAATTTTACCAACCGTGATCCCAACGGATTGGATCGGCAGATAGGTGAGGGTGGCCGTCAGCTTTCCGGTGGCCAGCGTCAGTCGATCCTGCTGGCACGCGCCCTGCTCAATGATCCCCCCATTCTGGTGATGGATGAGCCTACCTCCAACATGGACAACCAGTCCGAGATGCAGGTCAAACAGGAGCTCGCCAGACTGGGCCCGGAAACCACCTTGATCCTCATCACCCACAAGACCTCAATGCTGGATGTGGCCTCGCGAGTTATCGTCATCGAGCAGGGACAGATTGTGGCAGATGGTCCCAAAGAGGTGGTGTTGCAGCAGTTGAAGGAAGGCAAGGTGCGCGTGCAGGAGGTGTCCCATGGTTAAGGGGCTCATGAACTGGTTAAAACGCAGCAAAAATGCGCCTTCCGGTGATGTATTGCCGGCACCCGAGCATCTGGAGTTTGTCGATGACGGCGCGGCAGCTGTGTTGCTTACTACCCCAACCGGTGCCCGCATCCTGTTATGGTGCTGTTTCCTCTTTTTCATGAGTGCCATCGTCTGGGCTGCCTGGGCCGAGCTGGATGAAGTCACCGTGGGTCAGGGCAAGGTGATCCCATCCCGCCAACTACAGGTGATCCAGAATCTGGAAGGGGGGATAGTCAAAGAGATCTTCGTCAAAGAGGGGGATATCGTCGAGAAGGGACAGCCGCTGCTGCGCATCGATGACACCCGTTTCCGCTCCGATTTTCGAGAGCGTGAGCAGGAGCTGGTCACTCTGAAAGGAGATATTGCACGGTTACGGGCCGAAATGGCCAGTGTTGAGGTTAAAAATGATCCCGCACTGGGGTGGCGTGAACAGGTAGTGGTGGGAGAAGCGCCAATTCAGTTCCCGGATGGCTATGAAACCGTCTTTCCCGAATATGCCAACCGTGAACGCTCGGTACAACGGGATCGCCTTAATAACCTGAAGAACCAGCTCTATATTCTTGGTCAACAGAT
Organism: Aeromonas sp. 603607; assembly: GCF_049171595.1. Classification (NCBI taxonomy): domain Bacteria; kingdom Pseudomonadati; phylum Pseudomonadota; class Gammaproteobacteria; order Aeromonadales; family Aeromonadaceae; genus Aeromonas; species Aeromonas sp. 603607. The sequence continues at coordinate 6,447 of NZ_JAAKOV010000019.1, read as the reverse complement.
CGAGCAGAAAGAGCAGGAACTGATTGAACTGAATGCCAAAATTCGCACAGTAAATCGCAGTGTGGATCTGGCCAGACAAGAGCTCAATATTAGCCGTCCACTGGCAAAAGAGGGTATAGTGCCTCAAGTGGAGCTAATTAAGCTGGAGCGGCAGGTCAACGAGATGCAGGGGGAGCTGGAGAGCAACCGTCTGCTGATACCAAAACTCAATTCGGTGTTGCGTGAGACTATTTCCAAGCGCAATGACATAGCGCTGAAATTCCGTGCTGACTCCCAGACGGAACTGAATGAGAAGCAGGGGCGACTTGGCCAGTTGTCAGAAGGGCAGGTTGGCTTGCGAGATAGGGTTGATCGGACCAGCGTGATTGCTCCGCTCAAGGGCACCATCAAGAAACTCAAGATCAACACCCTGGGCGGCGTGGTGCAGCCCGGCATGGATTTGATGGAGATAGTGCCGCTGGAGGACACCTTGTTGGTTGAAGCCAAGGTGTCGCCGAAAGATATCGCCTTCCTGCGACCGGGGCTGGATGCCATCGTCAAGATCACTGCCTACGACTTTACAATCTATGGAGGATTGCATGGCAAGGTTGAACAGATAAGTGCGGACTCGATCCAGGATGAGGAGGGGAACTCCTTTTATCTGGTTCGGGTGCGTACCGAGAAGAGTTACTTGGGCGATGAGCTTAACGCACTTCCCATCATCCCCGGTATGTTAGCCAGTGCTGATATCATTACTGGTAAAAAAAGTGTCCTAGACTATTTACTTAAGCCGATTTTACGGGCTAAGCAGTCGGCACTGAGAGAACGATAAGCCAACAATCTAAAAACAAAACATGACTGGAGATAACATGAAAAAAACGATTGTTGCCATGCTGGTCAGTGGCATCACCCTGATCCCTAGTTTGGGTCAGGCCCAGACTCTGGAAGAGTCGGTGGCACAGACACTCGCTACGCATCCCAAGATCAAGGAAGCGTTTGATCTCTACCAGGCACGCCTCTATCAGCATGATGGCGCCAAGGGTGGCTATTATCCTACGATCGATCTGCGTGGCGGCGTAGGCTATGAAAAGACTGACAGCCCTTCTACCCGGGCTGCTGGTTCAAACAGCAATATTGATGACTCCATGACTCGCAAAGAGGCTGGACTCAGTTTGCGGCAGATGTTGTTTGATGGCTTTGATGTCAGCAACAACGTCTCCCGAACTGAAGCTGAAGCCAACGCCCAGCGTCTGGCGATGATCTCCGAAGCAGAGAATACCGCGCTGCGAGTGGCTGAGGTCTACCTCAATATGCTGCGCCAGCAGGAGATCCTGGAACTCTCCAAACAGAACCTGGAAACCCACGAACAGATCCGTAGCGACATTCAGAAACGGACTGATTCAGGGCTTGGTTCTACTGCTGATCAGACCCAGATTGATGGTCGTGTTGCCAGGGCCTACGCCAACCAAGCCGCCGCTGAAAACAACTACCGTGATGCGGAAAGCGAGTTTATTCGGGTGGTTAACGAGGTACCAAAAGATCTCGTTCAACCGGTACCTAATGCCGAGTTGGTCCCGGCTAGTCTCGATACTGCCCTGAAAACGGCGACAGAAGTTCACCCGACCCTGCTCTCATCCCTGCAAGATATTGAAGCGGCCAAGTATCAGCATGAAGGTGCCAAATCCGGTTTCTACCCTAACGTCACTTTTGAAGTGGACCAAAACTGGAATGAGGATATTGATGCCGTTAAAGGTCGCAATGACGATCTGACAGCTATGGTGCGGATGCGTTACAACCTGTTCCGAGGTGGTTCTGACGTAGCCGAGAGCAATGCAACTTCGGCACTGTACTCTCAGGCGAAAGACATTCATCTGAATGCATTTCGTCAGGTAGAAGAGGGAACCCGTTTGGCATGGAATGCGAAAGAGTCGCTGGCCAAACAGAAAACCTTCCTTAAAGAGCATGTGGATGCAAGCTACGATACCGTTCAGGCATACAAGAAGCAGTTTGGCTTGGGTCAGCGAACCTTGCTGGACGTATTGAACACCGAAAACGAATTGTTCGAAGCGCGTCGCAGTTATATCACTGCTGAGTATGATGCATTGCTGGCGGACTATCGCATCCTCAATGCGACAGGAAGTCTGCTCAATGCATTTAGCGTCAAGCAACCCGCTGAATGGCAGCCCAGGCAATAACCGTTTGCCAATGATCCCGCCGGGATGATGATGAACGCCAACATGGTGACTGCTGCTGGCAGTCACCATGTTTGGCTAAAGTAGGTGGTTGCACGGTTTTTGAGGAGTGCAGTAGCAATCATGCAGCAGGCATATGACGTGACACTCCTGCGTGGTACCGGAAGCAGATGGTGTGATCTCCTCAATAAATGGAGATACCGATCTCTACGTACTCTGCGCCACTCCTTATGGATCCTGCTGTTACCCTTCTCACTTTTGCTCTGTGCCAGCCAGCCTCTGCCACAGGAAGATCTCAACTTGATCAAGCGGGCGGAGCAGACCTATGGTGCCAGAGCCGGCAAGCGTGTAACCAGTTGGCGCATGCTGGTGATGGAAACGAAGGGAAAGGCACTGAGCGAGGCGAAAAAGCTCGAAAGAGTGAACAACTTTTTTAATCAAATGCGCTTTGTTGATGACATCAAGTTGTGGCGCAAGAAAGATTACTGGGCAACCCCGCTCGAGTTTCTGGGGGCTGCCGGAGGAGATTGCGAAGATTTCAGTATTGCCAAATATTCCACACTACTGGAATTGGGGATCCCGGATGAAAAAATGCGGATGGTTTATGTCAAGGCCCTTGATTACAACCAGTTCCACATGGTGGTGGCATATTATGAGACCCCCTCTTCTGTTCCGGTTATTTTGGATAATTTGATAGGCTCTATTCGACCAGCTACCCAACGGCGAGATTTGGTACCTATCTATAGTTTTAACGGTAGTCACTTGTGGTTGATGAAGGCGCGAGGCCAAGGGGAGCTGGCTGGCCAATCATCTCGCTTGGGATTATGGAATGATTTACGCAATCGCATGACATCGGGGCGATTGGCTAGGCCTGTGGTGAATTTGGATGATTAACCTATGACGCTTTATAGACAGTTATTGGCCACCATGTTGCTGTTGTTTGGACTGTTGTTTGCAGCTACGTATTGGGTGCAATTCAATTCGACACGAACTTATCTGGCACAACAGCAGGAGACAACGGTAATCAACACCGCTACGTCACTGGGACTGGCATTAACTCCTTATCTTGAAAATGGCGACAAGGTGGGAGCTGAGTCGGTGATTAAGGCCATATTTGATGGTGGTTATTACCGTATGGTTCGTCTTGACCTGCTTGCGTCGAAAGATGTGATTGAAGAAGAAAACAGCAGCCGTATTCAAGGTGTACCTGACTGGTTTATTGAACTTGGCTTGTTTCCGGAAGTATCCAATGAGTCAATTCTGACGTCTGGCTGGCTGCAACTTGGCAAGCTCAAGGTGGTGGGCCACCCAGGACAAGCCTATCACGAACTGTGGGCAGGGATGAGCGAACTGGCGACCTGGTTTGTGATTGGATTTTTGGTAACCACGATCTTGCTTATGCGTGCACTTAATTTCCTGTTAAAACCGCTCAAGCAGATTTGTGAGCAGGCCGTCGAGATTGAATTGCATCATTTTGGGCATACCATTCCAGAGCCCAAGACCTATGAATTGAAGCAGGTTGTACAAGCGATCAACATCTTATCCGGAAAGTTGGCGGTGCAATTCAAAGAGCAGGCCGACGAGGCGGAGAAACTGCGTGAACGAGTTTATGTGGATGCCGTTTCTGGCTTGGGTAATCGAGCCTATTTTGTTGGTCAGGTTAATGCCTGGATTGCAGAATCTGGCCAAGGGGGCATCATGTTGGTTGCGGTAGATATGCTCGATGATATCTACCGTGATGAAGGTTTTGCTGCCCGTGATAATATGGTCAAATCTATAGCACAAATCTTACGCGAACAGCTTAAGGGATGGGATGGTGCAGCTGTGGCGCGGATATCAGCGACCGAATATGCTCTGCTCTGCCCGACAGATGATTTGGGTCAGCTTAAGGAGTTGGCAGAAATTATCAATTCTCGTATTGCTGATCTGGTCGTGAACCCAATGGCGGAGGGTAATCCTCTCTCCGTCATTGGTATTGCAGGTCGTGATGGTAATGATGATCTCTCAGTCCTGTTGACTAAAGCGGATAATGCACTCGGCAAGGCGCGTAATGAACGCCGTGGTGCTGTTGTCATGGAAGGGGGAGCCGAGCAGGGGTTGATGGGGCGCTTGGCATGGCGTGATTTGGTTCAGGATGCTATTTCGCATCACCTCTGGCGATTCAAGGCTCAGCCAGCTTGCCGATTTGATAACGGGGCCAGGTTGCATGCCGAGTTGTTTGCATCTATCTCTCGCGATGGCACGGACTATTTTGCCGGTCAGTTTTTGCCTGCCATCGAACAGTTCAAATTGGGGGGCGATTTTGATCAGGCAATACTTGATGCATGTGTTCCCTTACTGCACAAACAAGCGGATCTAGTGCTGGCAATTAATATAACGGCAGGTTCGCTTTGTTCGGATGAGTTTTTGACCTGGCTGACGCACTATCTGGTCGAACATGGCGAATTGAAAGAACGGCTGTTATTCGAGATACCCGAGGCAGCCATTATGAAGCACAAAGATCATGTGGCCGCTTTGGTAGGCGCATTGCAGGTCCATGGTTTCCAGTGGGGGGTTGACCACTACGGCCGTCACTTCCAGTCACTGGGCTATCTGGAGGAGTTAGCGCCTGCCTATGTCAAGGTGGATCACGGTTATACCAGTCAGGTCATGGAGCCGGGTGCTGACACCTCATTCTTGGCTGCAGTGTGCCGAGCTGCACACAATGCCGGTGTGACCACCATTGCAACCCGCGTCGAAGATCAACATCAAGTGGAACTGCTTTCCAAGTTGCATATCGATGGTTATCAGGGATTTGTGCATCCTGCTTTCCCCTTGTCTTGATTGATATGTGCAGTGTAGAAATGGCCCCGAATGGGGTCATTTTTTATATCAATACAATATATTTTTTGATTTTTTTATTATCAAATTAATATGGGTGTTATTTGGTTCCATTTATATCGTTATGATTTTAATGAAGAAAAAATAACCTTTCGATTTTATTCTCTATATCGGTTTGAGGGCAGTCAAACCTATAGATTATTGCAACGGAAAAGCACGTTATCTCCCTCTACGGTGTAGACATCAAGATCTGTCACGTTGGAGCAATGGATATGCGTACCCAAATCATCGACAAGTCCGTGGTTGTCTCAGCTATCGAAGGGAATGTGGAGATTGTGCTGGCTGATGGCAGCAGTCGCCCCCTGCAAAAGGGGGAAATACTCCAGCCCGGTGCCAAATTGACCATAGCGGATGATGCCAAGCTTGTTCTTTCCCCCTATGACGATACACCAGCGCAGAATGTACCCACCGGTTCCGAATTAGCAGAACCGGGACAACCGCAAGGTGGTGCCAGCACGGAGGGCACTCCTTCTGACATTGCTGCATTGCAAGAGTCAATTTTGCAAGGCGTTGACCCGACGCAAAACTTTGAGGCTTCAGCAGCAGGTGGTGCACCTGCTGCCGGTGGTGGCGGTGGTATTGGCGGGGTAGCAGGAGCAAGCGGCAATGGTGGCTTTGTCACCATTGATAGAACCGGTGATGCGACCATTGCCGAGGCCGGTTTTGATACCAATTATCAGGCTGAACCCATTATCAACACTGAGCAAGCGGCTGAACCACTGTTAGAACCGGAGCCACTAACTAATCTCTTGTTGGATGAGAGTGAAGTATTTTCGATGGATGAAGATAACCCTGTCAGTGGTGATCTTTTGGCCAATAGCTCCAACCCGGATGGTCCCTTGGCTCAATCCATCATCAGCTATAGCTGGGGTAGTAATATTGATGTTCCCGCAGGTGTTACATCGACCCTTACTGGCATTGGTACGCTGATCATCAACAGTGATGGCTCTTTCACCTTTACCCCCGCTCCTGACTATTCTGGTGCAGTTCCTACAGTAAGTTATCTGGTCACCGATAGTTCTGATGTTGTTACTTCGACCTTGACGCTGATAGTGACGCCACAAGGTGACATCGACTTCAACGTCGAGACCCTGAATGCGGGTGCGACCGAAACGGATGGCACGGTACAGGTGCTGCTGACCAACACGGTGAGTATCAGCGATGGCGACGGGTCAGAGACCTGGACCAGCCTGGTGTATACCTTCAACAATTTGCCTGCGAATACCACTGCAGTGGGTGGCACCCTGGTGGGTAACGTCCTGACAGTGAACGTGGTGGCGGGGGCATTGCCGCCGGCATTCGGGCTGGTGTTCCCGGCGGACTATTCGACGGCCGGGGTGTCGGGCAGTGCGAACAACACCGGTGCGCCCATCAGTTACACCGTGGTGGCGACCAC
>NZ_JAAKOV010000018.1:0-131183 GCF_049171595.1 Aeromonas sp. 603607 | reverse complement strand
GAAGGATTCGAACCTTCGAAGGCAGAGCCGTCAGATTTACAGTCTGATCCCTTTGGCCGCTCGGGAACCCCTCCACAAGTGCGAGGCGCATACTAACAGATCTTCCGGTTTTGTGAACCCCCAAGCAGGATTTTTCCATTAAAAGAATTGGATTTGTGGCCGATAACCAGTGAAATCGCCATTTTCGAGAGTTATCTCATGCTGCCCAGTTCAATCCGTAATCACCTGCTCGTTGATGAGGGCCAGTTGGGGCAGCGCCTCAACCGTGACCTGCAGCATGGCGATCGCGCTGATTTCCGGTTGCATCTGGCCCTGCTGACCGATGCGGTGGAGGAGCAGCCCTGGTTTGATGCCAAACCGGCAGCCACTCCCCAGAGCCGTGACTGGCGTCTGCACTTCGACCTGAGACCGGCAGAGGTGCTGGTGGCTGAAGGGGTTGGGAGTGACTGCAGTGCCATCAATGAGCGGTTGCAACAGGGGGGAAGCATGGTGGATGTGCGGCTCTGGCTGGCGCTGCAAACACCGCCGCTGGCGGTCAAACAGCCACTGCTGGATGAGGCTGTCTACGATAACCTGTCGCCGCTGGCGCGGGAGCGGTTGCAAGGAAAGCTGGCCGATATGCCGAGGCAGGAAGATCCGCTGGTATTGCTGCCGATCCTCGACCGTTTGCAAGAGGGGGTGGATACCCGGTTGCACTGGCTCAGTTGATGGCGCCTGTTCACAGGTGTAATGCTGTGCTTGTCGGCAAATCACAGGCAACAAAAAGGCGGGTGACCCCGCCTTTATGCTCTTTGGAATTTTTAGCCTTGCGGCATGCAATCAAGCGTCAGCTTCATCCGGTTGCGGCTGCTCTTTGAGCGCGGCATTGGCACGACGGGCAATCGGCTTTTCGGTGTGACGGTTGAGTTGGCGCTCCAGTTTTTGCCCCAGTTCGTTGATGGCGGCGTAGAGATCCTCATGCTCTGCCTGGGCAAACAGTTTGCCGTTGGGGATGCCAGCACTGGCTTCGACAGTGAACATCAGACGCTCTTTGGAAACAATCACATGGGGTGTGATGAGAGGCACCTGAAGACGTTCGAGCTTTTCAAAACGGGATTCGATGCGCTCGCGGATAGCCGGGGTGATGTCGATGATTTTGCTGGTAATTTCGATTTTCATATTGGCCCCCTTCGGGTCGTCTTGCTTGTGTCTTCACCTTCAGATTACTCATTGGTAAAGATTGAAATGTGATCCATGTCACATAACCTTCCCTTGGCTATTCAGCAACTTATAAATTGTGATCTTTTCCGGTTTCGTGCCAAAAACAGCTTGAGCTCCATGAAACTGGCAGGCAGTATGACGGGAATAGGATCGTTTCTGTCCCTTCTTGGCAGCACTTCGTGTCGACCTCATGTCCGGTTTCCACTGCTTGATATCGCATGTTTGTACTCTTCCCTCGCAACCTCTGATCTGATGAGCGGATGCAGGGGGCGTTGCTATGCCTGATTGGACATCAAACGTGGTTGGTTGTTGTGTTGGAGTGGTAAATGAAGCAGCAGGCCACGCAAGTCATGTGGTTTTTCGATCGGCAACATGATCAGTGGAGTCTCTCTGATCAGGGGGCCTACCAGCAGTGGCAAGGGGAGGGCAATCATCCCTGGGCCGCTCGCTTGTTACCGGAAGATGAGGCTGGCTTTGCCGACTTTCTCGTCCGGCTTCATGAATCACATCTGCCTGAACAGTTCATCGGTCATCTGAAAGATGATCAGGGGCAGCTCAACCATGTGCTCTGGAGCGGCCAGTTTGTGCCCACCCAGCAGATCTGCTGTGGCTGGCTGGCCCCTCTTGATACCGCTAACAGTGCAGTATCCTCCCTCAATCTCTCATTGCCGTTGCTGCAAACCACCCTGCTTACCCAGTTGGCGCAGGCGCTCTCTGCCCGCACCGGGCTCGATTTCTTCAATACCCTGGTCAGCCAGCTGGCCCATATCCTCAAGGTGGATGCGGTCTGGGTGGGGGAGTTGTGCGGTGCCGACCGGGTCAAAGTGCTGGCCGCCGACGGGCTGGCGCAGAAGGACTATCCGCTGGCGGGCTCCCCCTGTCAGGAGCTCTACAAGCAAGGGGCCATCTGTTTCGAGGTGATCGACGAGTCGCAGGAGTATCAACCCTGGCTGGCGGCCGGGCAGACTTACTACGGTCAGCCGCTATTTGATGCCAGAGGCCAGTTGCTCGGTCATCTGGCGCTACTCTATTCGGCTCCGGCAGATACCAGCAATCTCACCTCGGTGCTCAATACCTTCTCGGTACGGATGGTGGCCGAGCTGGAGCGATTGCAATCCGATGCCCAGATGCGACTCTCTGCCGTGGCGTTTGAGACCCATGAGGGGATCATCATTACGGATCCGGGGTTCAAGATCCTGCGGGTCAACAACGCCTTCAGCCAGATCACCGGCTTTGACAGCCAGTCGGTGCTGGGCCTGCATCTGGAAGAGGATCTCTGGCCCAATCTGGGCGGGCTCGGCTACGAGCTCAATACCCTCAGCCGCTGGCAGGGGGAGACCCAGCGTCGCCATGTCGATGGTCACACCTATCCCCAGTGGGAGATAGTGACGCCGGTGCAGGACGAGAAGGGGGTGATCAGCCACTTTGTCATCTGCTTCGAGGATATCTCCGAGCGCAAGGCGGCCGAGCGACGCATTCAGGATCTCGCCTATTACGACGAGCTGACCGGATTGCCCAATCGCCGTCAGCTCCACGAGACTCTGGTGCAGACCTTCAACGAGGCGACCCGCGATGGCTTGATTGGCGCCCTGCTCTTTATCGATCTCGATCACTTCAAGACCATCAACGACTCCCTCGGCCACGCTACCGGTGACTGGCTGCTCAAGGAGGTCGCCGCCCGTCTCAAACGGTTGGTGCGACAGGGGGATTGTCTGGCCCGCCTCGGTGGTGACGAGTTTGTGCTGCTGCTGCCATCGCTCTCGGCCAGCCCGCCCCAGGCGGAGATGCAGGCCGATATCATTGCCGAGCGGCTCATCACCGAGATTGCCGCTCCTTATACCTATGTGGGGCAGGTGCTGCACATCGGCGCCAGCGTTGGCATTACCCTGTTTCCGGATCGGGAGCAGGGGGTTGATGATCTGCTCAAGCAGGCGGATACCGCCATGTATCAGGCCAAGTCCGCTGGCCGCAAGACCCGTCGCTTCTTCGATGCCTCGATGCAGCAGCAGGCGGATCGCCGTTTGCTCATTCACAACGAATTGCGCAACGCCCTCAGCCAGCAAGAGCTGACCCTCTACTATCAGCCCCAGCATATGGTCGATGGCGGCGATATCATTGGTGTCGAGGCGCTGATCCGCTGGCAGCCAGCCGGTCGCTCGCTGGTCTCGCCGGCCGAATTTATCCCCATCGCCGAGGAGACGGACCTGATTGTCGATATCGGCAACTGGGTGCTGCACGAGGCGTGCGCCCAGTATGTGCTGTGGGAGGAAAACGGCATCCACATTCCGCAGATCTCGGTCAACGTCAGTGCCAAGCAGTTCCATGCCACCGATTTTGTCGAGCGGATCCACGATGTGTTGGCGCAAACCGGCATGGATCCGGCCTGCCTCAATCTGGAGATCACCGAGTCCGTGGTGCTGGGTCATGCCGAGGACACCATCAGCAAGATGACCGAGCTCAAGGAGCTCGGCATCAGCTTTGCCATCGACGATTTTGGCGCCGGTTACTCCTCCCTGAGCTACCTCAAGAGGCTGCCTGCCGATGAGCTCAAGATCGACCGCTCCTTCATTCAGGACATCCCGAAAGATGGCGACAACATGGCCATCGTCGAGGCGGTGATCGCCATGGCTCGACATATGGGGTTCAACGTCACGGCGGAAGGGGTGGAATCCCGCCAGCAACTGGAGTTTCTCAAGGCGCAGGGGTGCAGTTTCTATCAGGGCTATCTCGCCTCCAAGCCGCTGCCGGTGCCCTATCTGGAGAAATATGTACAGCGGCTGACCAGACCGGAGCAACTGCGTGAAATGCAGCTGAGCGAGGCAGAAAAATAGTCCTTGCTCCCCGCTGTAGCGCTGCCCGGCAACGGGTAGAATGAGAGGCAGTAGACCCACCGCCAGCGGGCGGTGTATTGCCCTCAATGGAGATGCTCAGTGAAAGCTGTATGGGGAATTGTTTTGTCGGCGCTGTTCGTGCCGACCCTGATGGCGCAGACTGCCGACCAGACGCTCTACCGTCAGGCGTATGACGCCGTACGGGCCAATGATCAGGCCCGTTTCCAGCAAATTCGTGCCCGGTTGACCCATTACCCCCTGCTCCCTTACCTCGATTACTATCAGCTCGCCTTTCGTCCGGGGGCGGCGGATTACAACGATGTGACCCGCTTTATCCGCCAGCATGGAGATACCCCCCAGTCCAACCGGCTGGAGCGCAGCTATCTGACCTATCTGGCCCAGAGCCAGCAGTGGTCGCAGTTCCTGCGCTTCTATCCGGCCAAGCCGAGCTCCACCGATCTGCTCTGCATGCACTATCAGGCGCTCTATTACACCGGCAAGCCGAAAGAGGCGTTGCAGGGGGCGGGCAAGATCTGGATGAGCGGTCAATCGCGCCCCGATGCCTGCTCCCCGCTGTTCCAGTTGTGGCAGGCATCCGGTCAGCGTACCCAGGAGAAGATCTGGCAGCGGATGACGCTGGCGTTCGAGGCGGAAAACCCCAATCTGATCCGCCACCTTGGCGCGACCCTGGGTAGCGGCTTGCAAAGCTATGGCGATCAGATGGTGACCCTGTTCGAGCAGCCCGCCAAGGCGATGAACCCGGCCTATTTCAGCAGCAATCCCTATTCCCGCAAGCTACTCTCCCTCGGTTTGACCCGCTATGCCAATCAGGAGCCGGAGTCGGTGCTGCGCCAGCTTGCGCTGTTTCGCAGCCGTTTCGGCCTGACCCAGGCCGAGGTGAAACCGGTAGAGCGTGCGATTGCCCGCCGCCTGCTGCTGGATCGCGCCATTGCCCAGCGCAGCTGGGTCGACAGCACGGTGAAAAAGCTGGTGGATCCCGACATCACCGAGCTGCGGGCGCGACTGGCCATCTGGGAGCAGGATTGGCGTGGCCTCTCCGGCTGGGTGAAGATGATGCCGATGGCCCGTCAGAAAGAGGATCGCTGGCGCTACTGGATGGCGCGCTCCCTTGAAGTGCAGGGGCAGCAAAAACCGGCGCGGGATCTCTATCTGGAGACCGCCAACCTGCGCGGTTTCTACGGTTTCATGGCCGCCCAGCGCACCGGCGTGCCTTATCGCATCAAGAACCAGAGCGTCAAGCATGTACCGGACTGGCGCACGGCCAGTCAGCGCTGGCCCTTCCTGTTGCGGGTGCGCGAGCTGCTGTCGATGAACGAGATTGCGGCGGCCCGTTCGGAGTGGATCCACAATATGGATCGCAATCCGGTGGCCCAGCGCATCGAGTTTGGTCATATCGCCCTCAATCAGGGGTGGCACGAGCTGGCCATTCTCGCCAGCATTCGCGCCGAAGCGTGGGATGCTCTCGACCTGCGCTTCCCGCTGCCGCTCAAACGCACCTTCTCCCAGATGGCGCAAGAGCGCACCATGAACACCAGTTTGCTCTATGCCATCTCCCGTCAGGAGAGTGCCCTCTATCCGCTGGCCCAGTCGCCGGTGGGCGCGCGCGGTCTGATGCAGCTGATGCCTGCTACTGCCAAAGAGACTGCCGGCAAGCTGGGGGTGCCCTATCGCAACGAGCAGCAACTGTTTGATCCGACGATGAATATTCGTCTGGGGAGCGCTTATCTCAAGCGCTTGCTGGATGTCTATGACGGCAACCGGATCCTGGCGGCGGCCGCCTACAACGCCGGGCCGGGACGGGTAAAACGCTGGCGAGAGCAGAGTGACAACAAGCCGATGGACGTGTGGGTCGAGAGTATCCCCTACAAGGAGACCCGCAACTACGTACAAAACGTGTTGTCGTTCGATCTCATTTATCAGCACAAGCTGCAGCAGCCGCTGCGCTTCATGTCGGATCGGGAGCTCAATCACGCCTATTGAGTCGGGGGCCGCAAGCCGGCCCCTGTTTTCAAATTTCCCTGCTGCCGGGTATCATCGGGTAAGGTTTTGTTACCAAAGGAAACATGCCTGGTGACCTGGCTCCGGGAATTGCATCAGGCCGCAGGGTATACTTGGGCGTCGGCATCGACAGGTTCCCCCACAATAAAGGAATGGATAGTGGCAACGATTAAAGACGTTTCTCAGCTGGCAAATGTGTCTATCTCCACCGTGTCGCGGGTTATCAACAACACGGCACAGGTAGCACCGGAAAAGCGTGAGGCCGTACTGGCGGCCATGAAGGAACTGAATTTTCGACCCAACAGTTTTGCCCAGGCATTGGTCAGCAAGCGTTCCAACTGCATTGGCGTGCTGGTTGGCGACCTCTGCGGCGGCCCCTTCTTTGCCCAGATGATGCGTGGCATCGAAACCATGGTCGATCAGGCCAACAAGTTCACCATCGTCATGTCTGGCAACCACGATATCGCGCGCGAGCGTCACGCCATTCAGGCGCTGCTGCAGCGCCAGTGCGATGCGCTGATCCTCCACAGCAAGGCGCTTCCGGACGAGGAGCTGAGCGAGCTGGCGGCAGGCTCTACCCCCATCGTGTTTATCAACCGTCAGGTGCCGGGCTTTGAGGATCGCTGCGTCTGGCTCGATAACCAGGCGGGGATCACCACCGCGTGCCAGCACTTGTTGGATGCCGGTCATCGCAACATCGCCTTTATCACCTCCGATGATGAAGAGTTTGTCGATGGTCAGCAGCGGATGGCCGGTTACACCCAGACCCTGGCCAGAGCCGGGATCGCCTTTGATCCTGCACTCGTCAGCCGCGCCTTTGCCGACGAAAATGGCGGCTATGTGGCGATGAGTGAACTGCTGGCCCGTGGTGTCGAGTTCACGGCCGTGCTCGGTTTCAACGACGGCATGGTGGCGGGGGCGATCTCTTGCCTGCTGGAGCGGGGTTACAAGATCCCGCAGCAGGTGTCGGTGGTGGGGTTCGACGATATCCCCTACGCCCGCTACATCTATCCCAAGCTCACCACAGTGCGCTACCCCATCGAGGAGATGGGCAGCCGCGCTGCTGAACTGGCGCTGCGCCTGCTCGATCACAAGCCGGTAGACGGCCTGGCGCTCAAGTTTGAAGCCCAGCTGGTGGAGCGTGAGTCAGTCGCCTGACGTGCGTCAAACAGTGAACAACAGTGTGGCCCATCGGGGCCACACTCTTTTCTGAGTTATCTGAATAATCCGCCATTTATCCCGCCAGGGCGATCCGCTGCTGGCGGCGCGCCTCAACCCCTTCTGCCACCATATCGAGCAGTTGCCTTGTCTGTTCCCAGCCGATGCAGCTATCGGTGATCGACTGGCCGTAGCGCAGCGGTTTGCTGCCAATCTCCTGACGCCCTTCGCAGATAAAACTTTCCACCATGATGGCGGCGATGGCATGGCTACCAGCACCCAGCTGGTCGGCAATGTCACGGGCAACCAGCAGCTGGCGGGCATGTTGTTTCTGGCTGTTGCCGTGGCTGCAATCGATCATCAGGCGAGGGGAGAGATGATGCTGGCGCAGCAGTTCGCCAGCCTCTGCCACATGACTGCTCTGATAGTTGGGCTGTTGGCCACCGCGCAGGATCAGGTGGCAGTCGGGGTTGCCATGACTGCGCACCAGTGCCAGCTGGCCATCACCGGAAGGCTGGGTATAGAGGTGGGCTGCCCGGCTGGCAAGGATGGCCTCGACCGCGATCCGGATATTGCCATCGGTGCCGTTTTTATAACCGATGGGGCAGGGAAGGGCCGAGGCCAGCTGACGGTGGAGCTGGGATTCGGTGGTACGGGCACCGATGGCACCCCAGCTGATGAGATCCCCCAGATAGAGCATGCTGGTGAGATCGAGAAATTCGGTGGCACAGGCGAGCCCTTCCTGTCCAAGGGTCAACAGTAACTCGCGGGCCTGGGATAGGCCTTTTTCCAGCCGATCGCTGCCATCGAGGTCGGGATCGAAGATAAATCCTTTCCAGCCGAGGGTCGTGCGCGGCTTTTCGAAATAGGTGCGCATCACCAGTTGCAGCTGCTCCCCGTATTGGCCCTGCAGTTCAGCCAGCCGGCCACCATAGTCGCGGGCGGCTGCCGGATCGTGAATGGAGCAGGGGCCGATCACCAGCAGCAGGCGATCATCCTCTCCCTGCAGAATATGGCGGGCTTGCTGGCGGCTGCGTGCGATCTGGCGAGCGAGCCGTGCCGGACAGGGTCTTGCCTTTAACATCTCGTCAGGGGTGGGCAGGGTGGCAAGGGGTGAAGCATTCAGAAGTGAGGTGAACATGAGCGATCCTGATGACAAATGGAAATCTGCATGCTCTTTGCTGTCCAGTGGGGATCTTCCCCTTATTCTCTTGGTTAACAGAGCGCGGGTATGGGCCCGCGCTCTGTTATATCGGCCTTGGCTACCTTAGAAGCGGGCTGAGCCGCTGACGTAGTAGCTGCGACCCGGTTCGACGTTCTGGAAGACGGTGTCTTTCTCTTGCAGGCGCACGTCGGTCAGGTTGTTGATCCCCAGTCGCAGGTCAAAGTTCTCGGTGACCTTGAAGCCGGTGCCGAGATCGAAGGTCTGATAGCTGGGCAGCTTGTGCAGTACGACAACCTTGTTGACGGTCTGCTCGGCAAACTGGGTGCCGGTGTAGGTGGTGCCGACAAAGGCATTTACCCGCTCGGTGGCCTGCCAGGTGATCTTGGCATTGGCCTTGTGCTCCGGCCGCTCGGGCAGTGCCTGACCCTGATCGCCTTCAGCCTTGAGGTAGGTGTAGTTGGCGCCAAGGTTGATATCGTCGGTCAGATCGAGTTTGCCGGTCAGCTCCAGCCCCTTGGTGGTGGCTTTCTCCAGGTTGTACCAGGTGCGGTCAGTGGAGTTCGGCAACTGCTTGAAGGTGAGCATGTCGTCGATGTCGGAGTAGAAGAGGGTGGCGCTGGTCTCCCAGATCCCTTCTCCTGCGATGACACCCAGCTCGTAGTTGGTGCTGGTTTCCGGCTTGACCTTGTCGCTGCCATAGATGCGGCAGCTGCCGCCGCAGCTCTCGATGCTGTAACCGTTGGAGTACTGGTGCGGCGCCGGTGCCTTGAAGGCCTGGCTGACACCGCCTTTCACTGTCACCACATCGTTCATCTCATAGACCAGATAGCCGCGCGGGGTGAAGTGGCTGCCGTAGATCTCGTGGTGATCGTAACGGCCGCCCAGCGTGAAGGTCAGGCTGTCGGTCAGGCCAATTTCGTCCTGAGCAAACAGCGCCTCCTGGGAGTGACTCTCTTTGCCGCCGATATCCTTGTAGCTCACCGCATCCACCAGCTCCCGATCCAGATATTCACCACCCAGGGTCAGGTAGTGGTTGGCCAGCGCCAGGTTGGTATAGCCCTTGAGAGTCAAGGTGTTCTCTTCCAGCTCCCGTTGCTGCGGGGCTGAGTAGCTGGTGTTGAAGTCGTCGATCTGGGAGCTTTCATAGTTGGCCATGACGGTGGTGTCACCCCAGCTCCAGTTCCCCTTGTGGGTCAGACCAAACAGGTTGCGATCGTTTTGCTGCTGGCGGCTGTGCACCTTGTTTCCGGTTTTGCGGAAGATATCGAGAGGCCGCTCATCCTGGTTGTAGAGGTAATCCAGCTCGAAGCGCTGCTGCTCATCCACCAGCCAGCTGAGGGTGGAGGCGAAGTTGCGGGTCTGTTTGGCTTCGATAAGGGGGATGCCGTCAGCAGCTTCGGTGGGGGTCCAGGCTTGACGGTCATACACCTCGCCGTTCATCCGGATCAGCAGGTTGTCGGTCAGCGGGCCGGTAAAGCCCAGGTTGGTTCTGTGCTGATCGCCGCCATCCTTGCCCTCGATGGCTTTGAAGTCGGCATCGGCCGCCCCTTGCCAGGTTTTGCCCGGCTGCTTGGTGATGATGTTGATGACACCACCGATGGCATCGGAGCCATAAAGTGCCGACATGGGGCCACGGATCACCTCGACCCGCTGGATCATGCCAAGGGGCACGGGAGTGTTGTCGAAGTTGCCGCCGCGCCACAGGGCATTGGAGGAGGAGAGGCGTTTGCCATCCACCAGTACCAGGGTGTACTTGCCGGACATGCCGCGAATACCGATATCGCTGCGGCCATTGGTGTCGGTCTCGGCCTGGATGCCCACCTCGTGGCGCAGCAGGTCGGCAAGGTCATTGACCGGTGCGGCCTTGATCTGTTCGGCACTGATAACCGAGATGGAGGCGGGGGCCGAGCGGGTATTGTGCGCCGTGGTGGTGACGGTGATCACCTCATCGGCTTGAGGGGCGTTACTGGCGGCGATCGCTTGCTGGGTCAGCAGAGTGACGATGGTGGTGGCCAGCAGGCTGGGAGCAATAAAACGGGAGGTTGAGGATTTCATTATTTACATCTTCCATAATATACAAATGATAAGCGTTATCATTATCAAGTTGAATTTGCTCCGATCGCAACTCTTTTTTATTGGCGAAGCTCAGTTTCGTTCGTCACTCTCTTTTGACTAAAAAGAAGTTAATGAAATTGATTCTCATTTGTATTGATCGTTTTTTCGCTCCTTGTTAGGATGCCGTTCACCCTGATATCTGGTGAGTCAAATGGCTCACTTTAAGTCGTGTCAGGCAGTGATTCATTCCAAGGAGTAGCACCGTCATGTGTGACCATGCACTGGAAGGAGAGTGGCCCGCCACAGCGGTCGGGCTGGATAAAGTGTGCTGTTTTGCCAGCGGTGACAGGGTACTGGTCGCCTCCGGTATCCACGACAGTTTTACCGGCATCCCGCCGGAGAAGCTGCTCGCCCATCTGCGTCAGTTGCGCCAGCAGGGGATGGTCAATCCCATCGCCATCGGCGCCATTCCGTTTGATACCCAATCTCCCTGGCATCTGGTGATCCCGGCGCAATCGCAGTGGGTCGCAAGGGATGTGCTGTTGCCTGCCCGCTGTTGCCAGCTCCATGGCGAGGTGAGCGAAGTGACCGGCTCCGCCCACTATCAGGGGGCGGTGCGGGCAGCGTTGCAGCAGTTCAGCGAGGGGCAACTCGAGAAAGTGGTGTTGTCACGCGCCATCGACGTGCAGAGCGCAGAGCAGACCTCTCCCGCACACGCCTATGGCTCTCTGCTGGCCCAGAATCCGGGCGCCTATGTGTTCCAGATCCCGCTGCCGGATGGGGAGACCCTGCTTGGTGCGAGCCCCGAGCTGCTGGTATCGCGCAGCGAGATGGCGGTGGTGAGCAATCCGCTGGCGGGCTCCCGTCCGCGCCACGCGTTTTCCGATCAACAGGCGGCCAGTGCCGAACTGCTGGGGGCCCAGAAAGATCGCTATGAACATGCGCTGGTGGCCGATGCGGTCGCTGCGGCCCTCGCTCCCTTCTGCCGCGAGCTGGACGTCCCTCTGGAGCCGCAGGTGATCGCCACTCCTACCATGTGGCACCTCTCGACCTGCATCGCCGGACGGCTCCATGAGCCCTCTCCCGTGCTGGCTCTGGCGCTGGCGCTGCACCCGACACCGGCGGTATGCGGCACGCCGCTCTCGGCAGCACGTCAGGCCATCGCTCGGCTCGAGGGGTACGATCGCCGCTTCTACTGTGGCGCCGTCGGCTGGATGGATGCCGATGGCAATGGCGAGTGGGTAGTCACCATTCGCTGTGGCGTGCTGGCTGGCCGGCAACTGCGGCTCTATGCTGGCGCCGGGGTAGTGGTGGGCTCCTCACCTGAAGCGGAGTGGCAGGAGACCGCCGCCAAGCTTGGCACCATGCTGCGGGCGTTTGGCCTCGAGAGCCGGGTGCCGGAGGTAACCGCATGAAGCCGTTGGTGCCCTTTACCCCCTGGCCTGCCGAGCTGGCAGCCCACTACCGGGCACAAGGGTGGTGGCACGGACAACCGCTCACCACCCTGCTCGATGAGTCTGCCGAACGTTATCCCGAGCGCACGGCCCTGATCTGCGGCGAGCGAACCCTCAGTTATGGCCAGTTAAAGCGTGAGGTCGATGCACTGGCAGCGCGGCTGGCCGCGCGCGGGCTGGGCCACGGATATACCGCGCTGGTGCAGTTGCCCAACTGCGCCGAGTTCTATATCTGCTGGTTTGCCCTGATCCGCTGCGGCGTAGTGGCGGTGCATGCCCTCTACAGCCATCAGCGGCGCGAGCTGGTAGCCTTTGCCCGCCAGATTGAGCCCGCCTTGCTGGTACTAAGCCCCTCTCACCCCGGCTTTGCCGGTGAAGCGGGAAGCCTCGTGGCCCTTGATGAGCTGGTATCTCCTTCCTGCCAGACACTGCTGTTCGAGCAGGCAGAAGGCTCCGATCTTCAGTCAGGATTTGCATGGCGTCAGTCTGAAACCATGGCCTGTGCTGATGGTTCGCCGCTGACGGCTATCGCGCCAACTCCTACCCCGGCCGATCAAGTCGCTTTTTTCCAGCTTTCCGGCGGCAGCACCGGCACCCCCAAACTGATCCCCCGTACCCACGATGACTATGGCTACAGCGTGCGCCAGAGCGTGGCGGTGTGTGGTTGGGATGAGCGGGTGATCTATCTCTGTGCCCTGCCTGCGCCCCACAATTTTCCCCTGAGCTCCCCCGGCGCACTCGGAGTGTTTTATGCCGGTGGCTGCGTGGTGCTGGCAAAGGATCCTTCCGCTGCAACCTGTCTGCCGCTGGTGCAGCGCCATCAGGTCAACTGGGCGGCACTTGTGCCACCGGCTCTGGCGCTCTGGCTGGAGGCGGCCAGCCACTATCCGCAGACCTCCCTAGAGTGTGTGCAGGTGGGCGGTGCGCGCCTCAGCCCGGCTCATGCCGATGCGGTGGCGAACCGCCTTGGTTGCCGCCTGCAGCAGGTGTTCGGCATGGCCGAGGGGCTGGTCAACTACACCCGCATCGAGGATGACCAGTGGCACATCGTCAATACCCAGGGCCGCCCGATGAGCCCGGGCGACGAGGTCGAGGTGCGGGGCGGCGACGGACGCCCCTTGCCAGATGGCGAGTGCGGCGAGATCTGGACGCGTGGACCCTACACCTTTCGCGGCTACTTCAAGGCTGATGCCCACAATCAGCGGGCTTTTGATCGGGACGGTTTCTACTGCACCGGCGATTTGGTCTGCCGCTTGCCCAGCGGTCATCTGATGGTGGTGGGGCGCAACAAGGATCAGATCAACCGGGGTGGGGAGAAGATCGACGCCCTCGAGATTGAAGAGCTGTTGCTGACCCACCCGGAGGTGCGGCAGGCGGCACTGGTCGCCATGCCGGATCCCATGCTCGGGGAGCGCAGCTGCGCCTTTTTGATGTGCCGCGAGCCCCTCAATCTGCCCCGTTTGCGCCGTTTCCTGCGCGAGCAGGGGGTGGCCGATTACAAACTGCCCGATCGCCTGGTGCTGGTGGAGCAACTGCCCCACACCCCGGTCGGCAAGATAGACAAACAGACGCTGCGCGAGCAGCTCGCCAAGGAGTGTGCATGACCATTCAATCCCTCGCCGCCTATCCGCTGCCTACCGCTGAGGAGCTGCCTACCGGGCGGGTGAACTGGCCTTTCGAACCGGGCCGCGCCGCCTTGCTGGTCCACGATATGCAGCACTATTTCGTCGATTTCTACGGGGCGGACAATCCGCTGATCAATCAGGTCATCGACCATATCGCCACCTTGATCCGTCAGGCGCGAGCTCTTGGCATGCCGGTGGTCTATACCGCCCAGCCCGCCGAGCAGAGTCAGGCCGATCGGGCGCTGCTCAACGACATGTGGGGGCCGGGGTTGACCCGAGCGCCGGAGCGTCAGCCGATTGTTTCGGCGCTGGCCCCCGAGCCGCAGGATACGGTGCTGACCAAGTGGCGCTACAGCGCTTTTTGCCGCTCACCGCTGGCCGAGCTGATGGCCGAATGGGGGCGGGATCAGCTGGTGATCTGCGGCATCTACGGTCATATCGGGGTGATGCAGACGGCGGTCGACGCCTTTATGCGCGATATCCGCCCCTTCCTGGTGGCAGATGCCATCGCCGACTTCTCCCGCGAGGATCATCTGCTGGCGCTCTCCTACGTCAGCCGCAATGCAGGTCGGGTGATTACCGTGGCCGAGGTGATGACGGCCAGCAAACGCCCTCTGACTCGCGAGTCACTACGTGCTCAGGTGTTGGCACGGCTGCCCGCCGAGATGCAGCAGGAGCAGCCCACCGAGGATGACAACCTGCTCGACTACGGTCTCGACTCGCTGGCTGTGATGGGGTTGGTGGAAGAGTGGCGTCAGCAGGAGCTGGTGGTGGATCTGGCCGAGCTGGCCCGCACGCCGACCCTGGCTCACTGGTGGGCGCTCCTCTCCCGTCAGCTTCACGTTAGTCAGGCCACGGCTTATCAGGTGGTCAACGAAGATCACGTCAGCGAACCGGAGTGCACCCCATGAGCGAGTGGCAAGGTAGAGCCATCTGGGTGACCGGCGCGGCGCAGGGAATTGGCCATGCGGTGGCGCGCACTTTTGCCGAGGCAGGGGCCAGCGTGGTTGCGTTCGATCTGCAACTGGCCGAGGCACTGCCCGGCAACGTGAAGAGGGTGGTGATCGATGTCAGCGACAGCGAGGCCGTGACCCGCTGCTGCGAACAGCTGCTGGATGAGGGGCTGGGGCCCGATGTGCTGGTCAATGTCGCGGGCGTACTGGCGACCGGCAGGCTCGATGAGGTGGATGACGCCCTCTTGCAGCGCACTTTCGCCATCAACACCTTCGCCCCCTTCTATCTGATGCGGGCCCTGACCCCCTGGTTTCAGGGACGGCACAGGGGCGCCATCGTCAATGTCTCCTCCAATGCCGGTCGGGTACCGCGAGTGGGGATGGGTATCTATGGCGCCTCCAAGGCGGCGCTGACCAGCCTCACCCAAACGGCTGGGTTGGAGCTTGCCCCCTATGGGGTGCGCTGCAATCTGGTGTCGCCGGGCTCGACCCGCACCCCCATGCTGTACGGCATGTGGCAGGAGGGGGAACAGCGAGAAGGGGAACTGCGAACCATCGCGGGCCTGCCCGGGCAGTTCAAGCTGGGGATCCCCCTTGGCAAACTTGGGACCCCCGACGAGGTGGCTGCTTGCGTGCTGTTTCTCGCCTCCGATGCCGCGAGCCATATCACCCTGCAGGATCTGGTGGTCGATGGCGGTGCCACCCTGGGGGCTTAGCCCGCGCGTTGCCAATCTGGCAGGCGTGACACTCTCTTTATGGAGGAGGCCTGGCCTCCTCGCTTTTCAGCCATGCGGGCAGAGGCAAGCCGCTGCCCGCCCGATGTTTGCGCAAGGACATTCCCATGGAACAGACAATGGCGATGCGCGCCACTCACCAGCGTGGTGAGCACCCGCGCTGGCCGCTTACCACTGCTCAGGCGGGCATCTGGTTTGCCCAGCAAAAATACCTGCAGAGCCCCGCCTGCAATACCGGCGAGTACTGGCTGCTGGAGGGGGCGCTGGCTCCCCATCACTTCACCCGCGCGGTGCGCCAGACCATCGACGAGATCCCCGGTCTGCACTGCGCCTTTGTGGCTACTGCCGATGGCCCGCAAATGGTGGCCAACCCCGCCTGCTGGCAGCTGACCGAGCGGGATCTGCGCAGCGAGGCCGACCCGCTCGCAGTCGCGCAGGCCGAGATGCGTGCGCAGCTGGCCGTCCCCTTCAATCTGGCCGGGGGGCCGCTGTTTGCCACCACCCTCTATCGCCTTGGCGAGGGGCGGTGGGCCTGGTTTATCGCCGTGCACCATATCGCCATCGACGGCTTTGGCCTGAGCCTGCTCTGCCAGCGGGTGGCGAGCTGGTATGAGGCGCTTTGCATCGGCGAGCAGCCAGCCCCCTGCCGTTATGCGACTCAGCATGAGTTGTTGGCCGAGGAGGCGGCCTATCAGGATTCGCCTCGCGCCGCGCGGGATCGCGATTTCTTCGTGCAGCAGCTGGCCGGGGTGGAGAACCCGGCGTCGCTCTCCCGCCGTCCGGCGCAAGGGCCAGGTCCCACTTATCGTTTCGAACAGCGGCTGGCAGGCCGCCAGTGGCAGGCATTGGTGGCACGGGCGAGTCGCTCGGCCTGTCACCCCTACAGCTTGCTGCTGGCGGCAGTGGCCAGCTATGTGCAGCGAATGAGCGGCGCTGGCGAGGTGGTGCTGGGTATTCCGCTGATGGGGCGGCTGGGCTCAGCGGCGGCCGATACCCCCTGCATGAAGGTCAATGTGGTGCCCCTGCGCATTGAGCTGAGCGGCACCAGCCGGGTAGGGGAGTTGCTGGCACAGGTTGAGCGGCAATTTACTGCCCTGCGCCGTCATCAGGGCTGCCGTCAGGAGTGGTTGCAACAGCGCCAGCCGGGTCAGCCGCTGTTTGGCCCTCAGGTCAATTTGATGCCCTTTGCCCGCACCCTCAGCGTTGGTGAAGGGCACAACCAGGTTCGTGGTGAGGTGCAGGTGCTGGCGGCGGGGCCGGTGGAGGAGTGCGCCTTCTACTTTGCCGAGGAGGCAGGCGCGATGACCCTGACCCTCGAAGCACATCAGGGGCGCTTCAGCCAACAGGAGAGCGAACGTCATCTGGCCCGGCTGGTAGCCTATCTGGCGGCCTGGAGTGAGGCGGATGACGAGGCCCTGGCAGTGCGCTTGCCGCTGCTGCTGCCCTGTGAGCAGGCTGAGCTGGCGTGCTGGAACCAGACCGACCATCCGCTGCCGACCACTACCCTGAGCGCACTGCTGGCCGAAGGGCTGGCGGCGGCGGATCAGAGCGCCATCGCGCTGGAGTGTGGCGCTGAGCGCTGGAGTGTGGCCGAGCTGCGCCAGCGTACCCGCCAGCTGGCCAGCTATCTGGCAGGGAGGGGCGTGGGCCCCTGTTGTCGGGTGGCGGTGGTGATCCCGCGCGCTCCCGAGCTGATTCTCGCCCAGCAGGCCATCATGGCGGTGGGTGCCGTCTACGTGCCCGTAGACCCGGACTATCCAGCGGAGCGGATCGGCTACATTCTCGCCAGCAGTGATCCTGCGCTGGTGTTGACCAGTCATACGCTTCAGATGCCGCTCGACGTGGCCGCGCCACTTGTCTGCCTCGATGCCCCCGGTGTGGCAGAGCAGCTGGCGGCGGTAGCACCTTGTGATCTGCCAGCCCCCAAACCGGAAGATGCGGCCTACATCATCTACACCACCGGTTCGACCGGTCGGCCCAAAGGGGTGGTGGTGAGCCATGGCGCCATCGTCAACCGCCTGCTCTGGATGCAGCACATGTATCCCATCGGCCCGGCGGATCGGGTGCTGCAAAAGACCCCGGCTGGTTTCGATGTCTCCATCTGGGAGTTCTTCTGGCCCTTTATGACCGGGGCGCGGCTGGTGCTCGCCAAACCGGGCGGCCACAAGGATCCCGCCTACCTTGCCGAGCTGATTGAGCAGGCCGGGGTCACCACCTTGCACTTTGTCCCCTCCATGCTGCAGATCTTCGTCGCACAAGCAGAGCCTGCCCGTTGCTGCGCCCTGCGGCAAGTCTTCTGCTCCGGCGAGGCGCTGCCCGCGGATCTGGTGCAGCGCTGGTATGGGTCATTTTCAGCCCCCCTGCACAACCTCTATGGCCCGACCGAGGCAGCGGTGGATGTCACCTGGTATCCCTGCCGGGCAGACGAGGCGGTGACCAGCGTGCCCATCGGCTATCCGGTCTGGAATACCTGCATCCACATTCTCGATCCCTGGTTGCAGCCGGTGCCCCCCGGTGTAGCGGGGGAGCTCTGGATCGGCGGCGTGCAGGTGGCGGATGGCTACTTTGGCCAGCCCGAGCTCACCGCCGAGCGCTTTATTGCCAACCCCTTCGGCGCGGGGCGGCTCTATCGCAGCGGCGATCTGGCCGCCTGGCGCGAGGATGGCGCCATCGAGTATCTGGGGCGACTCGATTTTCAGGTGAAGATCCGCGGTCAGCGCATCGAACTGGAGGAGATCGAGCTGGTGCTGCTGCGCCATCCCCGGGTGGCACAGGCGGTGGTGCTGGCCCCCGAATTTGCCCCCGGCGATCGCCGTCTGGTGGCCTATGTGGTGGCTGCAGATAGCACAGAATTGACGCTGGCCGAGCTGGCACCAGCCCTTGGCGCCGCCTTGCCCGACTACATGGTGCCGGGGCTCCTGGTAAACCTGGCCGAGCTGCCACTCACCCCCAATGGCAAGCTGGATCGCAAGGGGCTGCCGCTGCCCGATATGGCGTCGGCGGTGGGTCAGTCGCTGCCGAAAACCCTGCTGGAGGAGCGGCTCTGTCGCCTCTTCGCCGAGGTTCTGGGGCTGGCGCGAGTCGGCGCCGACGATAACTTCTTTGCCCTCGGTGGCCACTCCCTGCTGGCGGCGCAGCTGGTGGTGCGTATTGAGGAATCAATAGGACAGACTCTCACCTTGGCCAGCCTGTTCGAAGCGCCGAGCCCTGCCCAGCTGGCGCGCCGTCTTGGCGGCGAGCGGGAGGCAATGCCCATGCTGTTGCCCCTGCGAGCGTCAGGTGCGCAGTCGGGCGCATCGGGCCCCACCCTCTTTTGCGTCCATCCTGCAGGGGGGCTCGGCTGGTGTTATGCGCCGCTGGTGCCCCATCTGCCAGCCGACATGGCGGTCTATGCCCTGCAGGCGCGAGCGCTCTGCCAACCGGATGCGCCGCTGCCCGCCAGTTTCGACGAGCTGGCCCTCGACTATGTGACCGAGCTGCGTCGTCAGCAGAGCGAGGGGCCTTACTGGCTGCTCGGCTGGTCCCTCGGGGGCATGCTGGTGCACCGGATGGCCGCCATGCTGCAAGAGCAGGGACAAGAGGTGGCCATGGTGCTGCTGCTCGATGCCTACCCGTGCCAGCAGTGGCAGACCCAGCCGTTGCCCGACGAGCAGCGGATGCTCGATGCGCTGCTGCGGATGGGGGGCATTGCGGTTGCGGACGAGGCGCTCGACTCTCTCACTCGCGACGAGGTAGTGGCCCGGCTGGGGGCGGAGGGGAGTGCGCTGGCCATGCTCGACGAGCAGGTGGTGAGCGCCATGATTGAGCTGGTGGGCCACAACAACCGGCTGATCCGCCAGCCGGTCGACTACTGCTACCACGGGGAGGTGATCTTTATCGAGGCGTCAGCCTCCCGCCAGCCCTGGCTGGATGGACGCGGTTGGGAGTCGCTGACAAAAGGGGAGATCCGCTATGAGCGCTTCCCCTGTCTGCATCAGGAGATGGTGCATCCCGACTGGCTGGCGAAGATCGGCGCCCTTATTTGTGAGCGGGTCGATGGGGTCGGGCAACAACCGCACATCCGGCAGGAGGGGGACGAATGACCCCGGTTGCCGCCATCCGGGAAGCTTTGTTGGCGGGCAAACTGGTGGGGCTGGGGGAACCGCATTGGCACCCAGATTTTATCCGGCGCCAGCACGCCTGGCTCTGCGAACCGACGCTCTGGGGAGTCATGACCGATCTGGTGCTGGAGTGCGGCAACCGCCGCCATCAGGGCTTGCTCGATGCCTGGCTGACGGGGCAGGAGAGCTGGCAGGGTGAGCCGCTGACGCTGGCGCGGCTCTATCCGGTCTGGCTTGACTCCTGCGCCTTTCCCGCCTGGATGGCCCCCGAGTTTCCGGCTCTCTTTTCCGCTCTGCGCCAGAGCAATCTGGCGCGCCCCGAACATGTGCGGCTGCGGGTGCATCTCTGCGAGCCTTCATTCGAGTGGCAGGAGATGAGCCCGGAGCTATGGCAGCAACACAACAGGGGGCGGGATCAGGCGCTGGCCGATTATCTTCTTGCACTTCCCGCCCGCGGCGTGGTGGTGCTGGCGGGGGCGCGCCATCTGCTCAAAGCCGCAGGAGATCCCCACTTTGCGCAGCCGACGCTGGGCCAGTTGCTGGAGGCAGCACGGCCGGGCTGGCTGCAGGTGCTTCACCCCTGGCCAATGGTTGCTGGGAAGGGAGATGAGGAAGATGAGCGGGTGTGCGAGTTGGCCGGGATCACGACTGCCAATCTCTATCCTCATTGGCCGGCGCATCCGCCGCTGGAGACCCTCATCGATCGACTGGTGCGCGTGGCTGACCGGGGACGGGAGATGCGAATTTGCCCCACCTTGCTGGCCGAGCCCTGGCGCAGCCGCTTGTTGAGTCGCGCTCACTTGCTGCCAGTTGGCATGGCCCGCCAGCTGCAACAGTGGTTGGCGTAACTGCTGGTTGGAGTAACCCCTGACAAGAAGTAACAGCTAACTAAAGTAACTCAATGGGGGAGCAAGGCTCCCCTTTTTCACATTTGGCATCCTGCGTTCAGTGCTGCAAAGTTGCACCATTTACGGCATACCTTGCCACTCATCGCCGAAAATTCAGCTCCTTCGCTACTTTAAAGAAGTTTCTACTGGTCTTACCTGAGTAAATCCCTTTGCTTTTTGTTTAACAAGGTATTTACATCTAGGTGTCACCAGCATCGGTGACGCTCACAACGGCAAGGAGCCAGTTATGACCCATGTCGACATCCCTTTCCTTCGTTACCTCGATGCGGAAGGGTGCCCGGTCGCCACCTTACCGACCTGGCTGGACAAGGCGATACTGCACACCTTCTACCGCAATATGGTGATGGTGCGCAGCTATGACAAAAAAGCGATTGCGCTGCAACGAACCGGCAAACTCGGTACTTTTCCCTCCCATCTCGGCGCAGAAGCCGTGGGGATTGGCATTGGTCTGGCCATGCAGCCGCAGGATGTCTACGTTCCCTACTATCGGGACATGCCCACCCTCTATGTGCGGGGCGTGCCGATGGAGAAGAACCTGCAATATTGGGGTGGTGACGAGCGGGGCAGTTATTTTCTCAAACCTGATGGGACTCCCTCTGAAGATCTCCCCATCTGCGTCCCCATCGCCACCCAGATCACTCACGCCTGCGGTATTGCGTCTGCCTTCAAACTGCGTAATCAACCGCGCGTCGCTGTAGTCACCATCGGCGACGGTGGCACCTCCAAGGGGGATTTTCTGGAGGGGCTCAACTGCGCCGGTGTCTGGCACCTGCCGATGGTCATCATCGTCAACAACAACCAGTGGGCCATCTCGGTGCCACGCAAGCTGCAATCGAGCGCTCCTACGCTGGCCCAGAAGGGGATTGGCGCCGGGGTGCGCAGTCTGCAGGTGGATGGCAACGATGTGGTGGCGGTCTACGATGCCGCTCGCAGTGCCGTCGAACGGGCCCGCAGCGGCAAGGGGCCGACTTTGATCGAGGCGGTCAGTTATCGCCTCGGCGATCACACCACGGCCGATGATGCCACTCGCTATCGCGATGGGGCCGAGGTCGAGGCAGCCTGGGCGAAAGAGCCGGTCAAGCGGCTGCGCCAGTTTATGCACAGCCAGGGCTGGTGGGATGAAGAGCAGGAGCAGAGCCTGCTGGCGGAGGCTACCCGAGAGGTAGAGCTGGCGGTCGCCCGTTATGAGGCGATGGTGCCCCAGCCACCGGAGGCGATGCTCGACTACCACTATGCCAGCCTGCCCGCCGAACTATTGCCCCAGCGCGAGCGACTGATAGCCAAGGGGATGAAGCAGGAGGTTGGCCATGAGTGAGATCAGTTTGCTGGAAGCGGTCAACATGGCCCTTCACTACGAGATGGAGCACGACCCGGATGTGGTAGTACTCGGCGAGGATGTGGGAGTCAACGGCGGGGTGTTTCGCGCCACAGTGGGACTGCGCGATAAGTTCGGTTTCAAGCGGGTGATCGACACGCCGCTGGCCGAGGGATTGATCGCCGGGGTGGCGGTTGGCATGGCCACTCAGGGGCTCAAGCCGGTGGCTGAGTTCCAGTTTCAGGGTTTCATCTTCCCCGGGATGGAGCAGATCATCTGTCAGGCGGCGCGGATGCGAAACCGCACCCGTGGCCGCCTCTCCTGTCCCCTCGTCTATCGCTCCCCGTATGGCGCGGGCATCCATTCGCCGGAGCATCACAGCGAGAGTGTCGAGGCGCTGTTTGCCCATATTCCCGGGCTGCGGGTGGTGATCCCCTCCAGCCCGAGGCGTGCTTATGGCCTGCTGCTATCGGCCATACGCGATCCAGATCCCGTGATGTTTTTCGAACCGGACCGCATTTATCGCTCGATGAAATCCGAGGTGGTGGATGACGGTGTCGGCCTGCCGCTGGATGTCTGCTTTACCCTGCGCCCGGGCCGGGATATCACGGTAGTGGCCTGGGGAGCCTGCATTCAGGAGGTGATGCGGGCGGCGAACCTGTTGGCCGAGCAGGATATCCAGTGTGAGGTGCTGGATCTGGCCACCATCAAGCCGCTGGATATGGAGACCATCCTCACCTCGGTACGCAAGACCGGCCGGTTGCTGGTGGTACACGAGGCGTGTGGCAGCTTCGGGGTCGGGGCCGAGATTGTGGCGCGGGTGACCGAGCAGGCACTCCCCAGCCTCAAGGCGCCGCCCAAACGGCTGACCGGCGTGGATGCAGCCGTTCCCTACTATCGCAACGAAGCGTATTACCTCATCACCGAGCAGGATATCGCAGATGCGGCTCATCAGCTGATGGAGAACCAGTGGCTATGAAATTTTTCAAATTACCGGATCTGGGTGAAGGGTTGGCCGAAGCCGAGATCGTCGAATGGAAGGTGAGTGCCGGTGATACCGTTGCGGTCGATCAGGTGCTCTTGTCGGTGGAAACGGCCAAGGCGCTGGTGGATGTGCCCTCTCCGGTGGCAGGGGTGATCGCCCGTCTCTGCGGCGCCGAGGGAGATATCCTCCATATCGGTGCGCCGCTGGTGGAGTTCGAGGGGGGGGAGGATGATGGCACCGTAGTGGGCAAGGTGAGCGCCCATCAGCAGCATATCGAGGATCACTTCGTGGTGGGGGCCATTGTCCCGGGTGGCGCGCTGGTGCAAGCCATGCCTGCCGTGCGCCTGCTGGCACAAAAACTGGGTCTGGATATCGACCGGATCAAGGGAAGTGGCAGCGGCGGCATGGTGACCGAGGTGGATGTGCAGCAGGCATTCGAGGCCCAGCAGAGCAGTGGCAACGAATTCCTCAAAGGGTCGCGGAGGGCCATGGCCAAGGCGATGGAGCTCTCTCATCAGACTGTGGTGCCGGTCAGCATCACCGACGAGGTGGATTTGCGTCATTGGCGCCCTGATGAAGATGTGACGGTGCGCCTTATCAAGGCCATTGGCGTGGCGTGCCGCGCCGAGCCCTCGATGAATGCCTGGTTTGATGGCGACACTCTGTCACGGCGGCTGTTCAAAGAGGTTAATGTAGCCATCGCAGTGGATTCAAAGCATGGCCTCTATGTGCCGGTGATGGAGAACGTGGCCGAGCGGGAGGGGGCGGATATCCGGCAGGGGCTGGATCGGATGATCGCTGATGTGAAGGCGCGCGCCGTGCCGCGCGAGATGTTGCAGGGGGCGACCATTACGCTCACCAACTTCGGCGCCATCGCAGGCCGCTATGCGAGCCCCATCGTGACGCCGCCGCAGGTGGCCATCATAGGGGCAGGCAAACTGTTCGAAAAAGTGGTGTTCATCCATGGTGAAGCGCGTCCCGTCAGGGCATTGCCGCTGTCGATGACATTTGACCACAGAGCCTGTACTGGCGGGGAGGCGGCTCGTTTTCTCAGAGCGCTGGTCGAAGCGTTGGAAGCAGCCACCTTATAACGGTTTGTGCCCTGTCATTGGCAGGGCACAAATTTGTTTGCGTAATCTACAAAGCCACGTATAATCCAAACCAGCTTGAAAGGGCGATAGTTATGTCAATGAATACGATGTTTCACATCTTGTCCTGTTGTTCATAAGTTAATCCCGTTTTTTGAGCTTTACCCGCTGAAAAGCATAAGTAATTATTTTGAATACAGGTTTAAAAGATATGTCTAACATGATCACCGGTACCGTTAAGTTTTTCAACGAAACCAAAGGTTTTGGCTTCATCCAGCAAGAAAACGGCCCGGACGTTTTCGTTCACTTCAGCGCCATTCAAGGTAACGGTTTCCGTACCCTGGCTGAAGGTCAGCGCGTACAGTTCTCTGTGACCCAAGGTCAGAAAGGCCCGCAGGCTGAGAACGTAACCGCTCTGTAATTCTTACAGAATTTAAGAAAGCCGTGGTACCTCTGGTGCCACGGCTTTTTGTTTATCTGGCTTTTGCTACTAATACCTATGTGCTGAATCATGCTGTTATCGCTCCTGCTTGCTGCTACCTTGACTCCGACGTCCGATGCGCCGGTACCGGTTCAATCCGCGATGGAAGCGCAGGTGATCTGCCAGCAATTTGTCCAGATCCGGATGGGCACTGCACAGCAACCCGATGAGGTGAATGCGCGACTGGTGCCTGAAAGGGAGCGGGAGTGGCTGGTGGATGGCAAAGTAAAAGGACCCGAAGGTCCTTTGCTGTTTGCCTGTCATCTTCACCAAGGGGAGCGCTGGGAGCTACTCAACTTTTCCCTCTGGGCACCACAGCCGGTCAAAGCGGTTTGAGTGCGACCAACAGATGTTGCAGGTGTTCAACCATGGTCATGCCAAACGGGGTGAGATATCCGCCATCTTCTGCGCTGATGAGCCCCTGTTGATGCAGACGGGCTGCCGCTTGGCACAACTCTTCAGACATATCGCTGCGTAATTTAATCCCTAGGCTCATGTTGGCCGGATCAAAGCATGCCAGTATTTTCAAATCGTTCACGAATTCGTTAGAAACCTGGTCGATCCCAATCATGGATTTACTCCTTACGCTAAAGATGTATGCAAACTAGCATCCCCGGATCCACTTTAGTGGGCGCTGGCTCAAATTATTGACCTTTGACTGGATGCTGCGTTTCAAATGCTGTTTTTTTCGGCGTAATCAGATGGTTGGCTGACAGCTTCGCCAAGGGCCGAGCCGGACCAAACGTGGTAGGATAGGGCACTTCTTTATATCGGACGGTCTATTGGTGGCTGTTCGCCCTGTTCAAGGTATCGCTCATGGTCAAGATCACTCTGGTATCCCTGCTGCATTCACTTTGTACCCGCTTTCCGGTTTACCCCGCTGCTTCGTTGACGTCCCTGCTGGATGCCCATCAGGGCGAGGTATGGTTGCCTGCACGTAAGGGAGCCGACATTGCACTGTTGCGCAAGCATGCCAAGGGGGCTCATGAGCTGGCGTCACTCGATGCGGGCTGGTGCGATTTTGCCGCCAGCGATAGCGGTGATACACCCGAGCTGGATGCACTGGCCAACTACGACAGCGAGATGATGGATAACCTGCTGATGTACTGGCACACCGCCGCCAAGATCAACAGCCCGATCACCGATAACCTGTTCGAGCTGCGTCGCGAAGTGGTGGATGAGGCCCACGGTGCCAAACTCGCTGCCGCCTGGGAGCAGCAACAACAGCTGCGTTTTGAGCAGCTGATGGCGATGGCGGCCAATGTCCGGGATCTGCTCTGCTTTGTCGAGGTGGAGTCCGCCTACTGGCTGCGGCAAAAGCTGAGCGAGCAGCCTGATGTGGAGCTGATCACCCCTGCGCTGTAAAAGGGGCAATATGATTGCTGGCGGTCTCGTTATCGAGGAGGCTGCTCTATCCTTATTTGCGTCATTGTCCTCCCCATCCGGTGCCAAGGGGCTGCAAGCTGGACAAGCTGACGACAAGATGTGAACATGGCGCCCTTTATCGAGAGAGAGACTTGGCCAATGAGCTATGAACTGAGCGACACCGAGCGCAATGCCGCGCTGCAACTGAACGCTGACTACCGTTACGATCACTTCATCAGCAAGCTGGTCGAGCATGAAGAGCTGTTCGTCCTCACTGACGAGCATGGCGTCATGATGCTGACCACCGATGATGAAGATTGCATCCCGGTATGGCCGCACCCGGAGTACGCCAAGGCGTGGGCCGAAGGCGAGTGGGCCGATTGCAAACCACAGTCCATCACCCTCAAGGTGTGGCTGGAGCGGTGGATTGACGGCATGGAGCAGGACGAGCTGTGTGTTGCCGTGTTCCCGACCCCGGATCAGGAAGGCATCGTACTGGAGCCGGCTGACGTGGCTGACGCCATTGCCGAGAAGCAGGCCAAGCGCGGCTGATCACCGAGCTATTCGCAACACCGGTTGCCAACAAAGACCCCGCTATCTGGCGGGGTCTTTGTTTTAGGTCTGTTTGCCAAACGAGTTGTGGCTATCAGGGCTGGCGATAGGTGGTGTCGATGATGGGCTCGGCCGGGAAAGTCTTGCCACTCTTGATGGCTGCCCTGGTCTCGGATTTTAGCTCTTCATCAATCCACAGCAGACCGCCATAGCTGTAACCGCTGTTGTCGCCACCGAGTGGCCAATAGAGCTGCTCGCTCTTGGGCGTTGCTGGTACTTTTGGCAGTTTGATCCAGCGCCATGCCCCTTCCCGGGTGTAGGGCACCTGATACGCAGGCACGAAGCTGGCCAGCTCATAGAGCCGCTGCTGGATCTGCCGTGACAGGGCCGCTTTTTTGGCAAAGTCGAACTCCTTGTCATACTGCTCCACCAGCGCTGTGATGGCGTCGTCATCGATGTTCATGATGTTGTTGGTCTGGGGCTTGTTGGCGTTGACCTTGTGGAAGAACTCCCAATAGGCGGGATAGCGGCTACCCGCCCAGGCCATCCAGGCGCTCTGGTGCTTTTTCTCCAGCATCGATTTGAAACCGGCCGATGCATCCATCAGGTTGAGCTCCAGATTAAGCCCCGCCTTTTTGGCCTCTTCCCGCAGCAGTGTGAGCCGCTGGGCGTGCTCTGCGGTGGTGTAGGTGATGGCGAGGGTCAGTGACTGCCCCTTGTCGTTTTGCAAAATCCCCTGCGGCCCCACTTTGTTAAAGCCTGCCTTGGCAAAGTATTCCCGTGCCAGTTGGGGATCGAACGGACGGGCCTTGATCTCGCTGTTGGTAAACTCCCCCTGACCTGAGCCATAGCTGTTGAGGCGTTGGTAATCCCCCCGCAGTAGGGTAGCGAGCATTCTGTCGAAATTGAGGGCATGCTGGATGCCGAGGCGAACATCGAGATTGCGCAGCAGCGGATCGGCGGTGTTGAGATAGAGCCCCATCGGCGGTTGCGGGGTCTGGTTGTAGAACCAGCGCCGCTCGATATACCCCTTCTCGAACTCGGCGGTGTTGGTCTTGTCGTGCCACCAGTTGGGGATCACCAGCGGGAAGCTGTCGAGATCGCCGCGCAGGAAGTGCTGCCAGGCGATGTTCAGATCCCTGAGCACCTTGATCTCGATCCGCGCAGGATTGAAGCGATGCTGGAAGTAGCGCTCGTCATCCCCCCACCAGTTTTCAATCCGCTTGAAGGTGACCGATTTGCCCTTTTTCACCTGATCGATCTGATAGGGACCGGTGACCGGCAACACCTTCCAGTTGTACTCCTTGACCCAGTTGGCGGTGAGCTTGATGGCGTGGCTCGGCTCCGGGCTGATGGGCAGCGATTCGAGCAGATCCTGGCGGCTCTTTTCGGTGCCGCTGGTGATGGCCAGGGTGTGATCATCAAAC
This sequence comes from Aeromonas sp. 603607, assembly GCF_049171595.1. Lineage (NCBI taxonomy): Bacteria > Pseudomonadati > Pseudomonadota > Gammaproteobacteria > Aeromonadales > Aeromonadaceae > Aeromonas > Aeromonas sp. 603607. The sequence continues at coordinate 103,768 of NZ_JAAKOV010000018.1, read as the reverse complement.
TTGGTTATGTCTGCTATCTGGGTGCTGTAGTAGTTGTTGTACCAGGGGTCGTTGATCTCCTTGCTGCGCATCATCTTGAGGGTAAAGAGCCAGTCATCGGCGGTGACCGGTTGGCCATCTGACCAGCGTGCCTTGGGATTGATGCGAAAATAGAGGGTCTTGTTGTCGGCGCCGAAGGCCCACCCGTTTGCCAGCATCGGCATGGGGTTGCCGGTGACGGGATGAGTGCTCAGCAGTGGCAGGTTGGTTTCCCGCACGTAACCGGCAAAGCTGCCGTTGGAGTCGGGGCCATATTTGCGCAGGGTCAGGGGGAAGCTGGTCATAAAGGTGCGAAAGGTGCCGCCGCGTTTGGCGGCCGGATCGGCATAGAGAGGGTCCTGGTTGTTGCTCTCCCACTTCAAGTCAGCGGGCAGTGTGGCACTCCAGCCAAACGGGCTCCAGCACAGGGTCAGGGTGATGGCGGTGGCGCGAATGATAGGGGGGAGGCGGCGCCCCCCGGCGGTGATGGTCGATGGCATGTCCTTGCTCTCCTGAAGTCTGCTTCCAGCAGATCACACACTGGTGATGTCAGTCCCGATGGGGACTGGCTCATCATGAAAATTTTATCCTGTCAGGTCAATGAAATAGCGTAAATGGGCAGGCGCTCATCATGTCGCTCTCTGTGGTTTGAACCAGCGCAGTCGGCTACCCAGCAGATGGACCACAAAGCCGAGCAGCACCAGAGCTGAGCCCAGCCACTGCAAGGGTGTTGGATGTTCATCGAGCAGCAGCGCTGCCGTGACCATGCCGACACAGGGGATCAGCAGGGAGAGCGGTGCCACCTGCGCCACCGGATAGCGCATCAGCAGTCGTCCCCACAGGCCGTAACCCAGCCAGGTCGCGACATACGAGAGATAGAGCACGCACAGCAATCCCTGCCAGCTGAAGTCGCGCAGGCTGCTGGCCATCAGCTCCGGCCCTTCGAACAGCCAGGAGAGGGCGAAAAATGGCAGGATGGGCACCAGACCGCCCCAGGCGATCAGGCTCGGCAGCGTGGTCTGGTAGCGCAGACCAATCTGGCGATTGATGACGTTGCCAAGGCCCCAACAGGCGGCGGCACACAGCGTCAGGATAAACCCGAGCAAGGTCAGGTTGCCTTCACCGTGAGTGGCGATGAGATAGAGGCCGAATCCCGCCAAGGGCAGCGCCACCCAGTGGTGGGATTGCCAGCGCTCCCCCAGCCAGATCATTGCAAAAAGCAGGGTGAACACCACCTGGGATTGCAGCACCAGCGAGGCCATACCTGCGGGCATGCCGAATTTCATGGCACTGAACAAAAATGCGAATTGACCGAGGCTGATGGCGCCGCCATAGGCCAGCAGCCAGCGCCAGGGCATGGCGGGTTTGGGTACCAGCAAGATGGCGGGGAAGACCACGCCGATAAAGCGCAGCGCACCCAGCAGCAGTGGGGGGATCCCCTCCAGCCCCCACTTGATGGCCACGAAGTTAAGCCCCCAGCAGAGGATGACCAGAGCGGCCAGAAACTTGTCTTTGGTGTGCATGCGGTGTCCTTCGGTCTGTGGCCTCTGCCATGAGAGGCCAAAAGAGGACGAGCATACCCCCGCCAGGGTGGGCGCCGTCAAGCCGACCGGCGGGGGAGCAACCCGGCAACGGGGGCCAGGTGCGATTCAGGCAGAGACGCAGTGCACTGTGATGCCGCGTGCGGCCAGGGTGGCCCGCATGGGGGCGGGCAGGGCATCATCGGTAACCAGCACCTTGATCTGGCCCGGCGCGCCAAGCTGACTCGGGTGGATGGCGCCAAATTTGCTGCTGTCGGTGATCACCACATTGGTCATCCCCTTGGCCAGCACGCTGTTGACCACGTCGGCCCGCATCATGTCGCGGCCGGTGAAACCCATCTCGGGATGAAAGCCATCCACCCCGATAAAGGCCTTGGAGAAGTGCACCTGCTCGATGCAGAGGCGAGTGAGCGGCCCTACCACGCTCTCGCTCTGATGCTGGAACAGCCCGCCGAGCAGCACCACCTGAGCCGGGGTGTCTTTGAGCAGATGGGCGATATAGCTGCTGATGGTGATGATGGTGACCCGTTTGTGCAGGGCCAGATGGCGCGCCAGCATGGCGTTGGCGCTGCCCCCTTCGATAAAGACCGTTTCGCCATCTTTCACTAGCTGGGCGGCCCGCTCGGCGAGGCGCTCCTTGAGCAGGTAATTGATATTCATCCGGGCATCCGGGTCATCGGTCTCCAGCGCCATGGCCGAGCCGTGTACCCGTCTGAGCAGTCCCTGCTTCTCCAGCGCGGTGAGGTCGTTGCGCACCGTCACCTCAGACACACCTGTGTGTCGGGAGAGTTCACTCACGCTCATCTTGCGAGCCTGATGGACCAGAGTGAGGATCAGTTGGTGGCGTGGATTCATGGTGCGCTCACATAGAAGGTGTTGGATAGCGGCAAGCCACCCATGGGGTGGCTTGCCAATCATATGACGTCACAGGCGCCATGGGGAGCGCCCCGTCAGAGACTGTGCTCGGTGCGGGCGATGATATCATCTTGCGCATCCGGGGATAAGGCGGTGAAGAAGGCTGAATAGCCCGCCACCCGTACCACCAGATCCCGGTATTGATCCGGATTGGCCTTGGCTGCCAGCAGGGTTTCCCGCGAGACGATGTTGTACTGCACGTGCCACCCCTTGTGCACCTCGAAGAAGGTGCGCAGCAGGCTCATCAGCTTGGCCTTGTCCCGCTCGTTCTCAAGGCTCGCCGGACTCAGCTTCTGGTTGAGCAGCACCCCGCCGAGGATGGCAGCCGTGGGCAGCTTGCCGATGGAGTTGAACACCGCCGTCGGGCCGAGACGATCCGAACCCGACGAGGGGCTGGCCCCTTCCGCCAGCGGCGTGCGGGCGTGGCGGCCATCCGGGGTGGCCATGGTGGCGGCACCGAAGGGGACGTTGGCCGAGATGGAGGAGGTGCCGGCATAGTAGGTGCCGCCGATGGGGCCACGGCCGAAGCGGGAGTTGTGCAGCCCCTTGAGCTCGTCGATGTAGCTCTGGTAGGCCTGCACCAGCAGCAGGTCAACCTCGTCCAGATCGTTGCCATATTTGGGGGCTGCATTGGTGAGGCGCTGGCGCAGCTGCTCCCCCGCCAGTCCTGAAAAATCTTGCTCGAGTGCTTCGGCCAGCTCTTGCTGATCCACTATCCCCTGTTCGAACACCAGTTTCTTCAGGGCAGCCAGACTGTTGCCGAGGTTGGCGATCCCCACCTGCAGACCTGAGACCCAGTCATAGACGGCGCCCCCCTCCTTGATGGTCTTGCCGCGCTCGATGCAGTCATCCACCAGGGCGCTGCAGAGGATGTCGTGGGCCTGAGCCTCCAGCACGCTGTCGACCACGCAGTCGATCTCGATGGATTTGCGGGTGAAGTAGCGCACCTGTTCGTCCCAGCGGGCCATCACCTCGTCAAAGTTGCCAAAGCTCCCGTCTCGCAGCGACTGGGGCTGGGGCAGGAATACCTTGCCGGTGGTGGCATCGCGGCCGCCATCAAGGGAGGCCAGCAGGATGCGGGCGAAGTTGATAAAGCTCATGCCGGTGCAGCGATAGCCCCACTTGCCGGGCACGGCGGTCTCGATGCAACCGATGGCGGCGTAGTGGTGGGCATCCTCCACGCTCACCCCGAGCTTGATGAACTCGGGGATCACCACCTCGTCGTTGTTGAAGGCGGGCATGCCAAAGCCGCAGCGGATCACCTGAATGCAGGCGTCGAGGAAATCCTCGCTCATCCCGGCATGGTAGCGCACCGAGAGGTTGGGCTGGGTGGATCTCAGCTGGCCGCAGGACTCCAGAATCGCGTAGGAGAGGCCGTTGACCGCGTCATGGGTACTGCCATCCCGCCAGTTCTGGCCGCCGATGGTGACGTTTTGATAGAGCGGGCTGCCGGCGGATGCCTTGGAGTGGGTGCCGGAGCGGATCTTGTTCACCTCCAGCAACTTGAGCCAGCACCCTTGCAGCAGCTCGATGGCGCGCGTCCGAGGCAGGGATTCCGACAATTCCACCTCGCGGCGATACCAGGGGTAGAGGTGCTGATCCATCCGGCCAAACGACACCGAGTGACCGTTGGATTCGATCTGCAGGATGAGCTGGATAAAGTAGCAGAGCTGCAGCGCCTGCCAGAAGGTCTCGGGGGTCTGGTGGGCGATGTGGGCGCAGTTGAGCGCGATGGTCTCAAGCTCGTTTCGGCGCTCGGGGCGAGATTCTTGTGCTGCCATATCATGGGCAAGTGCGGCGTAGCGCGAGATGTGAGCGCTGACCGCATCCAGAGTGATGGCGACGGCGTGCAGGAACTGCTCGCGCTGCAGATCGGCCCAATCCGCCAAATCCAGCCGACTGCGGCGCTCGGCCACCTTGGCCTTGAAGCCATCGAGCCCCAGCGTGAGCAGCTCCTCATAGTTGACCGCGAGGTGGGCATCCCCCGAGGTCATGTTGCCCTCGGCCTTGATGATGCCGCTCTCCAGCAGCGCTTTCTGCTCGTCGGTAAAGAGGCCGAAGCAGCGATCCTGCACCGTCTGGCCGCGCCAGAAGGGGGTGAGGGCGTGGATGATCGCCTTGTCGGTTTCGCTGACTGCAAAACCGGCGCCGGGGCGATCTGCCAGCTCGTCGATCTCCTTCTCAATCCAGCTCACCGTGTATTCGGGAAAGAGCGGCGCCGCCCGTACCTGACTGGCCTGATTGCCGACGATCAGCTCGTCGTGCTTGATCCAGATGGTGCGTTCCTTGAGGTGATGGGCCAGAGCCAGGGCGCGGCGCACCGGCAGCGGCCGGGCGAGATGAGTCTGATAGGCCTCGGTATAGTGGCGGGCCCGCTCGGTACAGACCGGCGGCTGAACGATGTGGATCAGGCTCTCTTTGTGGGCGCGGATCCGCGGGCTGAGGGTATTGAGGTCGAGCTGGGTCATGATCTTATCCTCTGGTCACAGGGGTCAGCCCCTGACGTTGGGCGTATGCGTGGGCAAAGCGGAGTAAATCGGGGTCGTCAAACGGTGTCTCAGGCGCCTGATAGGGCAGATCCAGCAGGGCATATTTGCCCATCCCCAGCGTGTGGTAGGGGAGGAAGTGGATCTCCTGCACCGTGCCGAGGCTGGCGGCGGTGTCGGTGATGGCTTCGATCGATGCGTGGTCGGCATTGAAGCCGGGAATGAGTGGCACCCGGATCTGCATCGGCACGCCGCGCTCGGCGAGGCGCTTGAGGTTCGCGATGGGCAACTCCACCTTGCCGCGGGTCCAGTGGAAGAAACGTTCTTTATCCACGTGTTTGAGGTCCGCCAGCACCAGATCCAGTGAGGGAAGGCTTTGCTCAATCTGGTGCCAGGGCACATGCAGGCAGCTCTCGACCGCGGTGTGCAGCCCTTCGGCCTTGCAGCGGGCCAGCAGGTTGGCAGCAAATTCGGGCTGCATAAACGGTTCGCCACCGGAGAGGGTGACGCCACCGCCGCTGCGCTCGAAGAAGGGGCGATCCCGCAAGATGGTGTCCATCAGGGTGTCCAGGGTTTCATCGCGGCCGCACACCTGCAGCGCTTCGCTTGGGCAGAGGCCGCGCAGCCGTTCCATATCGTCGGCCTTGAGGGCAGAACGGCTGAGCTGGATGCCCTCGCTGTCACGCAAGATTGCCGGACACGCCTGGCTGCAGAGCTGGCATCCCTCGATGCACTGGCGCCGGTCGAGTAGTATGTCCGGCTTGGGAGAGCGGCTTTCCGGGTTTTGACACCAGCGACAGGCCAGCGAGCACCCCTTGAGAAATACCAGGGTGCGAATGCCGGGGCCATCGTGAGTTGAATATCGTTGCAGGTCGAAAATCATACCGCCTCCTTTTGTATTTGCATTCTATTTGCTTTCATTCGAAAGTTGATTTGATTTCGATCAAGCTATTTGCAGATGTTTTATCGCTAGAATGGCGACATATTGAACATCCCGTTAAGGAGTTAGAGATGGAGCTGTATCTCGATACCGCCGATGTGGCGGCAGTGCGTCGCTGGTCACGGATCCTGCCGTTGGCCGGTGTCACCACCAATCCTTCCATTACCGCCGCCGGGGGATTGCCGCTCTCCGAGCTGCTGCCCGCCCTGCGCGACGTGCTGGGCCCCAAGGTGCGCCTGTTTGCCCAGGTGATGGCCAAAACCGAAACCGAGATGGTGCGTGAGGCGTTCGCCCTGCGTGAGCTGGACCCGGATCTGGTGATCAAGATCCCGGTATGCGCAGAGGGGCTGGCTGCCATCAAGAGCCTGACCGCCAACGGCGTGCCGACTCTGGGCACCGCGGTCTATACCCCGCTGCAGGGCTGGCTGGCGGCGGTGGCGGGGGCAGAGTACGTGGCGCCCTACGTCAACCGGCTGGATGCCCAGGGGGGTGACGGCATCGCCACCGTGCAGGAGCTGCAACAGCTGCTTGCGCTGCACGCGCCGAACAGCAAGGTGCTGGCGGCATCGTTCCGTACCCCGCGCCAGGCGCTCGACTGCCTGCTGGCGGGTTGCCAGTCCATCACTCTGCCGCTCGATGTGGCGGAGCAGCTGATGAACGTGCCAGCGGTGGATGCGGCGCTGGTGAAGTTCGATCAGGATTGGCAGCGCGCTTTCGGTCGCTGATTGCCTGATTGCAGTGACAGATGGGGGAGGGTGAGGAGACGCAGGAGGGGATTGGGATTGACCGACTAGACTTGTAATAGGCAGTCAGATGCGCTGGCTGCCTTGCGATCTACCGGAGGTATCCCATGAGCGACCATCTGCTGCTCCCCCATGGTGAAGATCTGCGACGTGCGGTGCGCTGGCTCAGTGAGCACCACCAGTACGATATCGCCGCCATCGAAGAGGCCAGCCAGCGTTTCGATCTCTCGCCGCTGGATGAGGAGTTTCTGATCCGGCACTGGCTCGATAGCCAGCGCCAGTCGTGAGGACAGAGTTAGAAGAAGTTGGTGAGGTTGATGCCAAACTCTTTGGGGTCGACCGTGCACTCGATGCTCTCCTTCACACTCGATCTGGCCAGATCCAGCCACTGCACATCGAGGTAGTGGCGCTGGGAAGCGTGATAGATCACCTTGACCACCGGCTTGAGCGGCTGCTGCTCGTTGCGCTGCATCACGATGGCCAACCGCTGGTTTGAAAGCTGTACCAGCGTTCCCACCGGATAGACCCCCATGCACTTGATGAACTTGGTGACCAGTTCGGCATCGAAGTGCTGGTTGACTCCCTTTAGCAGAATGCGAAAGGCCTGGGTGGGTTGCATGCCAGCCTTGTAGACTCTGTCGGCAGTCACTGCGTCATAGACATCGACAATACCGCTCATGCGGGTATAGAGGGAGAGTTCATCCCCCTTCAGCCGCTGCGGGTAGCCGGTACCGTCGAGCCGCTCGTGGTGGTTTGCGGCTACCTCCAGCATGGTTGGGGTGATGCCGGGGGTATTGCGGAGAATGTCGTAGCTATGCACCACATGCTGGCGCATAATGGCAAACTCTTCGTCGGTCAGCTTGCCCGGTTTGTTGAGCACCTCGTCCGGCGTCATGATCTTGCCCACGTCGTGCAACAGCCCTCCCAGAGTCAACTCCTTGAGCACGCTGCGTTCCAGCCCCAGATAACGGCCGAAGTTGGCAAGCAGAATGGCCACGTTCATGGAGTGCTCCATCAGGTAAGCATCCTTGGCACGAATACGGGCCAGGCAGAGCATGGCATCGCCGTGGGTGAACATGGTGTCCACCATCTCTTCGGCGACTTGGGCCAATGGGGTAATGTCGATGGGCTCACCCGCCTTGAGGTGGCGAATGAACTTGCCTTGCAGCTCGCGTGCCTCTTGGTAAAGGCGGCGGATCTTCAGTTCCCCACCTTCTCCGTTGGCACTGGCACGGCGTCCCACCTGGGCGCTGTTGGCATTGAGGTTGGGGGAGGTAACGGCGTCACTCTCGGCACTGCCCAGCTTGCTGCGGGCCAGGTCGATGCGCACTGTGAGCACCCCCTGACGTACCAGATTGGCAATTTGTGCCACGTTGGTCACCATGCCCATCCGGGCGATCTCCATCCCACCTGTCTGGCTGGCAATAGCAATCACATACATGCCGGGTTTCAGCTGGTTGACGGGAATGACGGGGTAGGATGCTTGAGACTTCATGAGGGCTTCCTGACTCTTATTATTATGTGTATCGTGCGAATGGCTCGCACCCGAGAAGTGTAACATCGGATGGTTGGTTCGTCATAATTGGCAGCTCCTTAACAGTGGCGTTGTCGCCCCCGCCCGATATAATGACGCCCCTTTACTTGTTGGACTCCGAGGTTGTGAATGCGGCTTGATAAATTTCTGTGCGATTGTTCCGATTTGACCCGCTCGCTGGCAGGCAAACTGATCCGTCAGGGTGAGGTCATGGTGGATGGCATTGTGGTCAAGCAGCCTGCCTTTCATATCAATGAGCAGAGCCAGATCGAGTTTGACGGCGTGCTGCTGACGCTGGAGCAGCGCAACCGTTATTTCATGCTGCACAAACCGGAAGGGTATGTCTGCTCCAACGAGGATCCGGATCACCCGACCGTTTTCTTCCTGATGGATGAGCCGGCGATGGGCAAGCTGCACGTGGTGGGGCGCCTTGACCTCGATACCACCGGACTGGTGTTGGTGACCGACGATGGTCAATGGTCCCATCGCATCACCTCGCCGCGTCGCGAATGTGCCAAAACCTATCACGTCTGGCTGGCCGACCCGGTGAGCCCGGATGCAATCGAGTTGTTCGCCGAAGGGGTCTACCTGCGCAACGAGACCGATAAAACCCGTCCAGCCCAGCTGGAAATTCTCGGTGAGTGCGAGGCCAGGCTGACAATTCACGAAGGCAAGTACCATCAGGTCAAGCGGATGTTTGCCTCCATCGGTAACAAGGTCGTTGGCTTGCATCGCGAGCGAATTGGTGGCCTGACGCTGGATGAGGCGCTAGCTCCCGGTGAATACCGTGAGTTGACCGCTGAGGAGATTGCCCTGTTCTGAGCTGGGATGGTGCCGGGTGTCAATGAGTGCTGAAACCCAGCACCAGTGCCGTACCCAGGGTGGCAATCAGTGCCCCCGCCCAGGCGGCAACGGATGGCCGCTCCCCCGAGTGCCACCACAACAGCGGCAGCAGCAGTACCGGAGTGGTGGAGGAGAGAATGGCCACCATGCCAACCTCGCCCTGCCGTAACGCAATCAGGATCAGCGTCATGCCTAGCGTCATCGCCAGGAAGCCATTAGCGATGATCATAGCTAGGACCCTACGGTTGATAGGGTTTAACGGACGTGCGATAGGCATTCCTGCCAGTCGCAAGCTGCAGTGTGCCAGCAACGCGGTGGCCATTCTGACCCCGGACGCGCTGACGGCATCGACATTGCCGCTCATCATCACAGGTTTGGCGATGATCACACCGAGACTCTGGCAAAGCGCAGCGGTGAGACCCAGCGTGATGCCTATTCCCAGGCCGCCACGGATCTGCTCCCACTCGTTATTGTTGCTGCGCCTGCCAAACAGGATCGCCAGCATCACGCCGACAAAAACCAGCAAGGCACCCAGCAAGCGCCATCCGGTCAGTGGCTCATTAAACAACCAGAGCCCCAGCATGGCTGAGAAGAGGGCATGACAGGAGAAGAGCAGGCCGCTGCGTCTTGGGCCCATCCTGTTCATGCAGGCATAGAGCGCCGTATCACCAATAAAAATGCCGATAAGTCCGGAGAGGGCGAGCAGTGGAAGTGTGCCGGCGGTGAGGGTTTGCCAGCCGCCGCTGAGCAGGCTGATGCTGCCGAGCATCAGGCTGACCAGAAACATGCGCCAGCGGCTGTAGGCAAATGCGCCGAGATGACGGGCCGGTTTGACCGAAATCAGCGCTGCAATTGCCCATAAACTGGCCGAGGCGAGGGCCAGCCACTCATAACCCATAAAAACTCCTGAAAAAAATCTCCCGAAAGACTCCATCTCCCGGGCAAGCCCGATACAATACGGGGCGTTTTCGGGGATAACAAGCGCGGCATCAGGCATTCATAAGGCGAGCCGTCGGCCTTCCCCCTCCTGCAGTAGTTTTATTCGAGGTTTTGTCATGAGGTCTGGTTTCTTCCCCACGCTGGCGCGACGCTGGCTCCCCCCCCTATTGCTTGCCGCGCTGGCCGTTCCACAGGCTCATGCAACAGCCGTTGTACAGCAGCCTCCTGTGGCCGACCGGCAGATGTTGGTCAAAGGCAATGGTGCCGAACCGGAATCCCTTGACCCGGCACTGGTGCGCTCCGGTTTTCCGGGGGAAGCCGTGTTGGTCGATCTTTTTGAAGGGCTGGTCAGTGAGGATGGCCAGGGGCATATCGTCCCGGCTCAGGCACAGCGCTGGGAGGTCAGTGAAGATGGGCTGGAGTGGCGATTTTTCCTGCGCCCCCAACTGAAGTGGTCCAATGGCGAGCCGCTGGTGGCCGCTGATTTCGTCTATGCCTGGCGCCGTCTGCTCGATCCGGCCATCAACTCCCCTTCTGCCGGATTGCTGTTGGCCATGGGGATCAACAATGCGCAATCCATCTATGCCGGCGCACTGGAGCTCGACAATCTTGGCATTGAGGCGCAAAGCGATCAGATCCTGAAAGTCACCCTGGAGCGGCCGGTTCCTTATTTTTTGCAGCTAATAAGTCAGCGTCCCTTTGTACCGGTCAATCGGCAGGTGATAGCCCAGTTTGGCAAACAGTGGACCGAGCCCGGCAAGCTGGTGAGCAATGGGGCGTATCGTTTGGCTAGTTGGGTGCCTAACGAGAGACTCGAAGCCGAACGCAATATCCACTACTGGGACGATCGCCACACTCGCATCGGGCGAGTCACCTACCTGCCGATCACCTCGCAACATGCGGAGCGGCTGCGTTATGAGGCCGGTGAAATCCAGCTGACCAACAAGGTCTCCCTCGGCTATTACCAGAAGATGAAGCGCGGATCCCCGGAGCGGCTCTGGGGCTTGCCGCTGTTTGGTACCTATCTCTATGCATTCAATTTGAAACGCCCGGAACTGCAGGATGTGCGGGTGCGTCAGGCGCTCTCCATGGCGGTTGATCGACTGCAGCTCATTGAATCGGTGAGCGGGCAGGGTGAACAGGCGGCATGGTCGCTGTTGCCGGAGATGCCAGGTTACCCCCGGGTGGTATTGCCTGTCGCGCTTGAAGATATGCCGACCCGTCAGGCCAAAGCGGCTGCACTGCTGTCAGCGGCCGGGTATAACAGCGCTAATCCACTCAAGCTGAGCATTACCTACAACAGTGCCGACACCCACAAGCAGATGGCAATGGCCATTGCTGCCATGTGGCAGAAGCTGGGGGTACAGGTCACCCTCAACAGTCTGGAGTGGGGCTCCTATCAGGTGGCCAAGGATAGCGGTGATTTCCAGGTGGCCAGAAGTTTCCTGTTTGGCGATTACGTGGAGCCGTCAGCCATATTGGGCAGCTTCCGTTGTCAGGATCTGCGCAACGAGAGCGGCTACTGCAATCCCGATTTTGATCTGCTGCTGGAGCAGGCTGCCAATACGCTGGACAGTGCGAGTCGGGTTGAATTGTACCGGCATGCCGAACAGTTGCTGCTTGAAGAGGCGCCGATCCTCCCCGTGTATCATTACAATCAGATGAGACTGGTTGACCCCACCCTGCGGGGACTGCCCAGCCAGAATTTGAAAGGGACGATTGCCACCAAGGATCTCTATTTCAGCCCGCAGTGAGGAGCATTTCATGAAACTTGCCATCATTTCCGACATCCACGGCAGCATCATTGCGCTGGAGCGGGTGTTGACCCGACTTGACTCCTGGCAGCCGGATCACTATCTGCTGCTCGGCGATCTGCTCAACCATGGCCCGCGTAATCCTCTGCCGGAAGGGTATAACCCGGCGGCAGTGGCTGACAGGCTCAACGAGCTTGCGCCACAGATCATCGCGGTGCGGGGCAATTGCGATTCCGAAGTGGATCAGATGCTGTTGCGCTTTCCCATCACCGCCCCCTACAACCAGTTGCTGATCGATGAGCGGCGCTGGTTTGTCAGCCACGGTCATCTTTATCGCCCGGACGAGGTACAGCTACCGGCGGGTAGTCTGTTCCTGAGCGGCCACACCCATGTACCTGTGCTGGAGTGGCAGGGGGAACGGATATTGATGAACCCGGGGTCAATCTGTTTCCCGCGCGGCGAGCTGCCAGCCAGTTATGGAAGCTATGAGGATGGGGTACTGCGCGTCAACGCGTGTGAGGATGGGCGGGAGTTGTTGCGCCTCGCGCTTTAAAACGGAGAGCAAAAATGCAAGGCCTGATAAGAGATGTCAGGCCTTGATACCGTAGGAGCGGGTGCCAGAGCGAGTATTGCCTTTGGCGTCATAGGTCAGGCTGTTGCGATCACGCAACTGACTCAGAAAGGTTGCCAGACGACGGTTGGAGACGATGCTCAATTCAAGCAAGCGACCGTTGATATCATTTTGTGCCTGGCAGGCATCCAGTTTTGCACGAAGCTGCGCCATCTCGTCGGGATAGGCTGCCAGCTGCAGTGCCAGTTCCGGCATCTCTGCCAGTGTCTTGTCCAGAGTTTCTATCGCAGCAAGCAACTGCTGTTTGCGCTCGGTCAGTGCAGGCAGGGCCAGTGCCTGATGCTGCTCGAGCAAGCTGAACTCCTCTTCCAGAATGCCTTGCATCTGGCTGAGGTAATCATCTTGGGTGTGCAGTAACGAAGGTAAGTCCATCATCCCAGAACTTTGTCCAGATTGGCCTCGAAACTGAACATCTTCTTGGCTACAGCGTCGCTGTTAACCTGATATTCGCCACTCGCGACGGCTTTTTTCAGTCGTTCAACCTTGCTCTCGTTGCCGGCTGAGGCGGTATTGAGGTTCTGTTGCATTTTTTGCAATTGTTGCGCCTCACTGGTCAAGGAGACGGAGTCCAGCTTGACAGTGGTCGCTTTGTTTTCGGGCGATGAGGTGACTGACTTGCTGCCTGTCCCTTGGCTATTAGCGGTATTTTGCAACCGATTATTCGCCAAGTTGTTGATATTGTTGATGGCCATTTTAGTTACCTTCGTCTGCTTTAAGGTTTGCTTACCTGTTTATCGGTGCGGCAGCTCAAAACTTTAGAAAAAAAATTGTTCAGGCTCCGGATATCAAAAAGTGACCGATGCGGCACCGACTGCTGTGACTTTACCTTCCACCGTTTTGCCGGAGCGAATATTGACGAGTTTGATGATCTCTCCGAAACTGCCATCTTGCAAGGCTCGGGCCATGGTTTTGATCTGGAAGTTGCTGTTTTCGGCTGTCAGGGTGACCTGATCCCCTTTACATATCACGCAAACCTGGCTCAAGCGGATGGGCTGTCCCGGTTTGATCTCCCGCTTGCTGCGTACCCCAATCAGAGGGGCCGGGTTGGTCAGATAGTCACCACGGATCAGGGTTTGATCCTGAAACGCCACTACCAGCTTGCTTTCATTCAGCAGATCCCCTTTGGTAATGGGGTCGGTGACAGTAACAAAGGGTTTTTGAATACTGACCCTTACCGGTAAGTAGACATCCCAGGGTTTTTCTTCCTCACACTTCATGTAAACAGTTGTATTACGACGAATTTCCATTTTTGCTGGCAAGCTGATGGTCAACAGATCATCGCAACGGGTTAGCGGGAGTCTCTCATCAAGGGTCGCGGCAGTGACCTCTGCTCTGGCATCCAGCGGCAGATCGAGTTGACCATAAACGAACTCTTGTGCCTGCTCTCTCAGATAGGTTGTGACATCCGAGGCATGGCTCGAGGATATGCTGCCAAAAAAGAGGCTGATGAGTAAAAGTCGGTTAATCATTTTCGCTCGTCGGTCGATAAGTTGTTCACGCATATCACCATATTTAACTATGATTGCTTCAGAATCTGTTTGTTGTCACATCGATAGTCTGACGCAATCCATCACGCATGCATGATTAATGCCAAGCGTTTTTAGGGAGTGTTTATGGCCAGTATCCTGGACTCGGTCAACCAACGTACCCAGCTAGTGGGGCAAAACCGGCTGGAATTGTTGTTGTTTCGTCTCAATGGACGTCAAAGATTTGGCATCAACGTATTCAAAGTGCGTGAAGTGTTGCAGTGCCCCCCCTTGACCGTGATGCCCAAGTTGAACTCCTGTATTCGCGGAGTGGCTCATATTCGTGGCCAGACTATCTCGGTCATCGATCTCAGCATGGCAATGGGCAAGCGCCCCATTGAAGATTTGAGCAAGTGCTTCATTATCATCTCCGAGTACAACCGCTCCATTCAGGGTTTTTTGGTGCACTCGGTCGAGCGCATCATCAATATGAACTGGGAATCTATCCTTCCTCCCCCCAAGGGGGCTGGTCGCATCAACTATATGACGGCGGTTACCGAGGTTGATGGCGAGTTGGTCGAGATCCTCGACGTTGAACGTATTCTCAACGAAATATCTCCGGTTTCTACTGAGGTCAGCCAGGAGCTGGTGGAGGCCAGTGTCGAGCATCCGACCTTGGGACGTCCCGTATTGGTTGCTGACGACTCTTCGGTTGCGCGCAAACAGGTACAGCGTGCGCTGGAGGCGATCGGAGTTGAATGCGTGCTGGCAAAAGATGGCCGCGAAGCATTGAACATGCTGCTGGAGATGACCAAAAATGGCCCTATCAAGGATCAGATTGCGCTGGTGATTTCCGATATCGAAATGCCCGAGATGGATGGCTATACATTCACTGCCGAGATCCGGAATAATCCCAATCTCAAAGATTTGCATGTTATTCTGCATACCTCGCTCAGTGGTGTATTTAACCAGGCTATGGTGCAAAAAGTTGGTGCAAACAACTTTATTGCCAAGTTCCAGCCTGATGAATTGGCCAAAGCCGTACAAAACGCACTCTAATTTAAAGAAGAACAGCTGCATGAAGACACTTTCGGATGACTTATACAAACAGTTCAGCAACTTTCTTGCGGTTCAGAGCGGGATCGTGCTGGGTGATAACAAACAGTATCTGGTGAAGAGCCGTCTTTCACCTTTGATGGCACAGTTTGGCATCGAGAGTCTGTCTGAACTGGTCACCCGTGCAATGAGTGTACGAGAGCGTGACCTGAAAATGGCGGTTGTTGATGCGATGACCACTAACGAGACCCTCTGGTTTCGTGATACATATCCGTTCCAGCTGCTGACCGACAAGATTTTTCCTGAATTGGGCAAAAGTGGTCGCCCTGTCAAGATTTGGTCTGCTGCCTCATCTTCGGGACAGGAGCCATATTCTATCGCCATGACGGCGCTGGAGCAGCAGATGAAGAAGCCGGGTACCTTGCCCGGTGGAGTGCAGATTGTCGGGACAGACATATCGACTACCATGCTGAATCAGTGCAAGGAAGGGGTATATGACAGTCTGGCTTTGGCACGCGGATTGTCGCCAGAGCGCAAGAAAATGTTTTTTGAGCCCTATGGTGACAACAAAATGCGGGTGGTAGAGCGAGTCAGAAAATTGACCACCTTCCGGCCGCTCAATCTGCTGGAGAGTTATAGTCTGCTCGGTAAATTTGACATCATTTTTTGCCGTAACGTGCTTATCTACTTTGCACCGGAAGTGAAGTCAAAAATCCTCAACCAGTTTGCATCCAGCCTCAATCCTGGTGGATACCTGATGCTGGGAGCGTCGGAATCGCTGGCGGGTTTGACTGACCGATTCGAGATGATTCGGTGCAATCCCGGAATTGTTTACAAGGTCAAATAACGTTGCAGCCCATGGTATTCAATGAGTTGTGATTGGTGACATTGTTTATAAGAGAAGGAGGCACAGTGCCTCCTTCTCTCTTTATGGCTCCATTCTTATAGCTCCATTCGTGATGGCATTGCGCCATGTTCCTATCTATCGCGCAGCAGATCCTTGCACTCCGTCTAAAGGCTTTCATAGCTAGGCTCGACAACCTGGCAACATTTTGAAAATCGTCTGGCACATCTCTTGCAAGCAAAATATACCAAGCAGGAGGTGTGCTATGGCTTTTTCATTCGACAAGGCATTTGGTATCCATCAATACACGCTGGGTGTTCGCGCCAAGCGTGCCGAGGTGTTGTCCAGCAATATTGCCAATGCGGACACGCCAGGTTTTAAAGCAAGGGATATCAACTTTGCACAGGCATTGCAGGATGCCCAGCATAAACAGGGTTTTGGCCTGGTAACAACCAGTGAAAAGCACTTTGCCTTGAATATGGATGCCCCCGGTACTGTTCAATACCGCAATCCGTTGCAGCCTGATACGGGTGATGGCAACACGGTGGATGTGCAGCAGGAGCGGAGCGAGTTCTTGCGCAACAGTCTGGAGTACCAAACCTCCCTGGAATTTATGAATCGCAAGATCAGTGGCCTGCTTAAAGCCCTGAAAGGAGAGCAGTGATGAGTTTGTTCAAGGTCTTTGATATTGCCGGCTCGGCCATGAGTGCGCAGTCCGTGCGTCTCAATACGGTTGCCAGCAATATGGCCAACGCGGACAGCGTAAGCTCCAGCGTGGAAAACACTTACCACGCAAGGCGGCCAATTTTTGCCGCTCAGCTCGATCAGGCCATGTCAGATAAGCAGGGATCGGTCGGCGTTGAGGTGAAGGGCATTGTCGAGAGCAAGGCTCCACTGCTCAAGGAGTACAACCCTAACCACCCGATGGCGGACAAGGATGGCTTTATCTTCAAACCGAACGTCAACATGGTTGAAGAGATGGCTGACATGATCAATGCCTCGCGCAGCTACCAGACCAATGTACAGGTTGCAGATTCGGCCAAGAAGATGCTGCAGCAGACGCTCCAGCTTGGCAAATCCTGATAGGAGGGATGCAACATGGTCGACACCACAAACAGTGTGAACGGCATTGGCCGTACCACGACCCAGACCACAGGCACCACAACGACGCCGAAGAAAGAGCTGGATCAGGCTTCGTTTATGAAACTGCTGACCATGCAACTATCATATCAGGATCCCTTCAAGCCGGTGGACAATGCCCAGATGCTCTCCCAGATGGCTTCCATGTCTACCTCGGAGGGGATCAGCAGTCTGTCTACCCAGATGGGCAAGCTCAATGAGCAGATGATCTCCAGCCAGGCTCTGCAAGCATCTTCTCTGGTTGGCCAGAATGTACTCTTGCCCAGCAATGTGGGCTATCTGGACAAGGAGGGCCCTGTTTCCGGTGTCGTTCAGGTTGGCACGACCAATCAATACGCGGGTGTCAAGATTATCGTTGAAGACGAGGCGGGTCAGGTCATCAAGGAATTTAGCCTGGAAGGAGAACAGAAGGGCAATGTGGAGATCGCCTGGGATGGCACTGACAAGGCGGGCAACCGGGTCAAGCCAGGCAAATACGTGATCAAGGCCAGTGGCAGTGTGGATGGCAAGGCAGAAACTATTCCCACATACGCTTATGGCAAGGTCGACAGCGTTGCCCTGGGGAATGCAACAAATCCCACAATGCTTAATTTGAAGGGACTGGGGAGCACCCTGCTGAGTTCCGTCCTGCAAATATCAGGCACCAATCCAAACCAGACGGCTACTCCGTCAAAAACCACGTCGACAGCATCGATCTAAGGAGCTGGATATGTCATTTAACAATGCCTTGAGCGGTGTCAACGCGGCACAAAAAGACTTGAACGTCACCGCTAACAACATTGCGAACGTCAATACAATGGGCTTTAAAGAGTCCCGTGCCGAGTTTGCGGATGTCTACGCCAACTCCATCTTTGTCAATGCCAAGACTCAGGTCGGTAACGGTGTGGCGACCGGTGCTGTTGCCCAGCAGTTCCATCAGGGTGCGCTGCAATTTACCAATAACGCGCTGGATTTGGCCATTCAGGGGAACGGCTTCTTTGTCACCTCTGATGGTTTGACCAACCTGGATCGCACTTACACCCGTGCCGGTGCATTCAAGCTCAATGAAAACAGCTATATGGTCAACAATCAGGGCCACTATCTGCAAGGCTACGAGATCAACGCCGATGGCACACCCAAGGCGGTCAGTATCAATGCGACCAAGCCGATCCAGATCCCTGATCGGGCGGGTGAGCCGATCAAAACCAGCAAGATTGATGCAAGTTTCAACTTGCCTTCCACCGCATCGCCCCTGCCTGCAGGTAATGGTGCGGGGGATGCCTCCACCTTTGACCCTAAGGATTCCAAAACCTACTCCTCATCCACCTCAGTGGTGATTTATGACTCGCTCGGTGAACCTCACACTATCACCCAGTATTTTGTCAAAGAAGCAGATCCAGCAGACCTGACCAAGCCAGCTAGCCCGACAGCTTGGCGCATGTATCTTTATCAAGGTGATAAGCCGGTCGATATCGTCGGAGGGGTGACGCCAACAATGGCCACAGGGTTGAATCCTGCACCTGCCGGTGCCCGAATTACCTTTGGTGCCGATGGTAAAATGATTACTCCGACCACACCGGCAAACATCCAAACGGAGCAGTTGGGGGCAGCAGGAGCGGGAATTATTACCAATGGTGCGGATCCTACCCAGCAGGTAGATATCACTTTCGGCACTGTGACCCAATATGCCTCACCGTTTGAAGTCAACAAGTTGTCACAGGATGGTTCCACTGTCGGCCGTTTGACCAAGGTCGAGATCACGCCGGATGGGATTGTCTCTGCAACCTACAGCAATGCCACCACCATCAAGGTAGCCATGGTGGCCATGGCCAAATTTGCCAACTCGCAAGGGCTGACCCAGGTGGGTGATACTTCCTGGCGGCAATCCCTGCTCTCCGGCGATGCTTTGCCGGGAACGCCCAATTCAGGCACCTTCGGTACCATCAAATCGTCGGCGCTGGAGCAATCCAACGTAGATTTGACCTCCGAACTGGTTGATCTGATCACTGCCCAGCGTAACTTCCAGGCGAACTCCCGCTCTCTGGAGGTCAACAGTTCGCTGCAGCAGACCATCTTGCAGATCCGTTAATTCCTCTCAGGCGACGGGGCACCTTGGGTGCCCCGTTTTTTTATCGTTCTCTACTGTCGAATGGCGTGGCATTCCCCTTCTGTTGGCATCCAAATTGCAGTTCTGCTGTCAGAGTCATCTGTTTGACGGAGAATCCCATGGATCACCTGCTTTATATCGCCATGTCCGGGGCCAAAGAGAACATGAACAGCCTGGCTGTTCGCGGTAATAACCTCGCCAATGCCAATACCACCGGCTTTAAATCCGATTTCGAGCAGGCCCGCAGCATGCAGGCCTTTGGTGAGGGGCTGCCCAGTCGGGTATTTGCCATGACGGAACGTCCCGGCCAGAACCTGCGGCATGGCATGTTGATGACCACGGGGAGGGATCTTGACGTGGCGGTGGATGGTCCCGGCTGGATTGCGGTGCAAGATCCGAAGGGGGGGGAGGCCTATACCCGTATGGGAAATCTGCAGGTCAATGCGACTGGCAACCTGCAGACCTCTACCGGCTTGAACGTCGTGGATGACGGTGGTCAACCCATCGTGCTGCCAATGCCGATGGAGAAGCTGGAGATTAACCGGGATGGCACCATCAGTGGCCGTCCTGAAGGGGCCGCCGCGAATTTGTCGGAAGATTTTCAGCGGATCAAACTGGTTAACCCGGCCGCCGATGCGATAGAGAAGGGCCAGGATGGGCTTTTTCGGCGCAAAGATGGCCAGAATGAGCCTGCCTCTGCCAACGTTGGCCTGATCGCCGGCTCCCTGGAGGGGAGCAATGTCAATGTGGTGGATGAGATGACCAACCTGATCCGGTTACAACGACAGTTTGAAACCCAGGTCAAGATGATGAAAACGGCCGAAGAGAATGACGAGGCCCAAACCCAGTTGCTGCGTATCAGCTAATCAAGGAGTTACCTATGAATCCTGCACTCTGGATCAGCAAGACCGGGTTGGATGCTCAGCAGACCAATATTTCGGTCACCTCGAACAACCTGGCGAACGCCAGCACCGTTGGTTTCAAGAAATCGCGGGCCATTTTCGAGGATCTGCTCTATCAAAACATCAATCAGCCCGGCGGCCGTTCGTCGGCGGATACCGAGTTGCCCTCCGGCTTGATGCTTGGCGCGGGCGCCAAGGTGGTGGCTACCCAGAAAAACCACAGTCAGGGCAACGTACAGACTACGGATAACTCGCTGGATCTGATGATCAGTGGCCGTGGCTACTTTGAAATTCAATTGCCCGACGGCAGCCTGGCCTATACCCGTAATGGGCAATTCACCCTTAACAGCGAAGGCACCATAGTGACGCCGGGTAACGGTTATCCCCTGCAGCCAGAAATCCAGATCCCGGAAAATGCCCAGAGTGTCACTGTCGGCACTGATGGTCAGGTCTCGGTACAGTTGAAGGGAGATGGTGCTTCTCAAGTGGTCGGACAGATCACCCTGTCAGACTTTGTCAATGCCAGTGGTCTGCAGCCGATGGGTGAGAACATGTTTCTGGAAACCCAGTCCAGCGGTGCAGCCATTCAGGGAACTGCCGGGGCGGATGGCATGGGGGTCTTGAAGCAAGGGATGCTGGAAAGCTCCAACGTTAACGTCACCGAAGAGCTGGTGAATCTGATCCAGGCTCAGCGGGTCTACGAGATGAACTCTAAAGTCCTCTCTGCGGTGGATGGCATGATGTCCTTCCTGATCCAGCGGACCTAATGGGGAGAGCCATGATGAAAAGCGTATGGATGCTGGGGTTGCTGGTGTTGGGGGGGTGTAGCAGTACTCCCAATACACCCAGGCCTGATGACCCCGAGTTTTCCCCCGTATACGGGGAGTCGGAGCCCGTCTCGGTGAGACCGACGGGTGCTATTTTTCAGCCGGATCAGGTTAATGGCATCTATTCGGATATCAAGGCGCACAAGGTGGGTGACATCATCACCATCGAGCTGGCCGAGTCCACTTCCGCCTCGAAGAAGGCAAATACCCAGAGTGGCAAGGATAACAAGTTCAATCTGGATCCGGTGACGCTGGGGGGCGTGCCTGTCACTGCCAGCCCCTATGATCTCTCCGCATCCATCGCTCAAAACAGTGCCTTCAAGGGGCAGGCCAAGGCGGATCAGAGCAACAGCCTGCAAGGCAATATTTCGGTCAGTGTGGCCAAGGTACTGCCCAATGGCAATCTGCTGGTACGGGGCGAGAAGTGGATCATGCTCAACAATGGCAATGAGTATATCCGTATCACAGGTCTGATTAGACCGGAGGATGTCACCTCGGATAACAGCGTGTCATCCCAGAAAGTGGCGAATGCCCGTATCTACTATGGTGGTACCGGCGATCTTGCCAATACCCAGGAACAGGGATGGCTTACCAGCTTTTTCAATGGTCCCTGGTGGCCGCTCTAGGAGATGTTATGAAGTCACTCCGTTTGGTTACTCTGCTCTGCTGTCTGCTGCCTTTGGGGATGGCGAATGCCGCCCGGATAAAGGACATCAGCTCGGTAGAGGGGGTGCGTAGCAACCAGTTGATCGGCTACGGTCTGGTCGTGGGTCTGCCAGGTACCGGCGAGAAGAACAACGCCTTTACCGAACAGACCTTCCGCACCATGCTCAACAACTTTGGTATCAAGGTGCCGGACAACATCAAACCCAAGATCAAGGATGTGGCGCCGGTGGCAATCCATGCAGATTTGCCGCCGTTTGCCAAGCCGGGCCAGACCATAGACGTCACTGTTTCTGCCATCGGTGAGGCCAAGAGCCTGCGCGGTGGTACGCTGCTGCAGAGTTTCCTGAAAGGGCTGGATGGGCGGGTCTATGCAGTCGCGCAGGGCAGCCTGGTGGTCGGCGGGTTGGGTGCCGAGGGGGCTGATGGCTCCAAGGTGGTGGTCAATACTCCGACCGTCGGCCGGATTGCCAATGGTGCAACCGTAGAGCGAGAGGTGCCCAACTCATTTAGTCAGGGAGATACGATTACCTTCAACCTCAACCGCCCCGACTTTACTACTGCGCGTCGGTTGGCCGATGTGGTCAACGATCTGGTGGGGCCCAATACTGCGCAGGCACTCGATGCCACTTCGGTCAAGGTTTATGCCCCGCGGGATCCGGGCCAGCGAGTCTCCTATCTGGCGACTATCGAGAACCTGGAGGTGGACCCGGCCAACGAGGCGGCCAAGATCATCGTCAACTCCCGCACCGGCACCATCGTTATCGGCAGTCAGGTGAAGCTCAAACCGGCGGCCATCAGCCACGGAGGCCTGACGGTGACCATAGCCGAAAACCAGCAGGTCTCTCAACCCAACCCGCTGGCAGGGGGCGAGACCACGGTCACCAACAACTCGACCATCAATGTCCAGCAGGAGCCCGGGCGGATGTTCAAGTTTGATACCGGTGCGACTCTGGACGATCTGGTCCGAGCGGTCAATCAGGTCGGGGTCGCCCCCGGTGATTTGATGGCTATCCTTGAGGCGCTGCAGCAGGCAGGTGCCATCGAGGGGCAACTGGTCATATTGTAACTGGCGGCAAGTGATTGCCACGGGTGGCAATGAGGTAAGCAAAATGGCGGAGTTTGACACCAACAGCGGCATGAATCTCGGGGTGGTGCAGGATATCAAGAACCTGGACCGTCTGCGCCAGATGAGCCACAGCAAAGAGGGACAGGCCGAGGCACTGCAGGGGGCTGCGCGCCAGTTCGAGTCAATCTTTACCCAGATGTTGTTTCAGAGCATGCGTCAGGCCAACGGGGTGTTGACTCAGGACAACCCGATGAACAGCAGCTATACCCAGTTCTATGAAGGGATGCTGGATGAACAGCGAGTGGCAGACATGTCCAGCAAGGGGGGGCTTGGATTGGCTGATATGGTGGCTAGGCAGCTCTCACCGGCGACATTTGTCCATCAGGATGGCCGGGTGCTCAAGATGCCGCAACGGACGGAACGGGTCTATAAACCCTACGAGCCACCCAAGACGGCTGCCACTGATTTGATCTCGGCATCAAAAGTTGGCAAAGATTTTGCTGAAAAAGAGATGACCGAGGGGGTCAAGGAGAGCCACGCACTCACTATGCCCCGTCGACCGCACCGCAGCATTCCGCCCATGGGACGCATGGCCAGCGAAGAGGGCAGTGCCGCCAGTAGTGGGGGCAAAGAGTTCGATACGCCGGAAGAGTTCGTTAATCGCCTGATGCCGCTGGCCAAGAAAGCGGCCGACAAGTTGGGGTTAAGCCCGGCGGTACTGGTCGCTCAGGCGGCATTGGAGAGCGGCTGGGGCAAACGGGTGATCAAGGATGGTGAAGGGCAGATGACCCATAACCTGTTTGGCATCAAGGCCGATCCTCGCTGGGAAGGGCCCAAGGCGGTAGTCAGCACCCTGGAATATGAAGAGGGAGTGGCGTCCCGCCAGAAAGCGGCGTTTCGTTCCTATGGCTCGTTTGAAGAGAGCTTCAACGACTATGTGGACTTTCTCACCTCCGGTTCCCGCTACAAGGGGGCCCTGGCCAGAGTGGACAGTCCGGATCGCTACTTCGAGGCGCTGCAACAGGCGGGTTATGCCACCGACCCGCACTATGCCAGAAAACTGAAACAGGTATTGCGCAGTGATGCCATTGCCCGATACAACGAGATGGAGCTGTAACATATGGCAAGCGATCTGCTTGGAATTGGTACATCGGGCGTGCTGGCACAGCAGCGCCTGCTGCAGAGCACCAGTAACAATATCGTAAACGTCAATAGCCAGGGCTATGTGCGTGAGCGTACGCTGGTGTATACCAATGCCATCGGTCTTGGCACAGGTGACATCAGGACCGAGCGGGTAATCAACAGCTATATGCAGGGAGAAGTGCGTCGCGATACCTCTGCCTTTTACGCATCCCTGACTCATTACGAGCAGCTGGCCGGCGTGGATCGCCTGCTGGGAGACACCAGCAATAGCGTAGGGGAGACCATCACCTCTTATTTCAAGTCCTTTCATTCGGCAAATGAATCACCCGCCGAGATCGGTGGCCGCAAGGTAGTGATGACGGAGCTGAGCGGTATGGTGAACCGCTTTCACACACTCTCGGCCCAGCTCGACAAGCAGAGCGATACCCTCAACACCCGTATTGAAGATGAGACCAAGCAGGTCAACAGTCTGCTCACCAGCATCAATGATCTCAACCAGGCGATCATCCGTACTCAGGGGTCTCCCGAAGAGAACCTGATGCTGTTTGATCAGCGTGACGAGGCGATCAGGCAGCTCTCCGAGAAGATGGATATCCGTACCGTAACCCAGGCTAACGGCAGCGTATTGGTCAATATGAGCACTGGTCATTCGCTGATCCTGGATGGGGGCGTTGCCCAGTTCAAGGTGGTGGCGGGCGATCCCGATTCCCGTGATCAGGAGTTGCAGCTGACTCTTGGCGACAATCAGGCTCTCATCGATCACGATACCTTCGGGGGGGCCATGGGAGGGCTGTTCAAGGCGCGTACCGACCTGGAGCCGACCAAGCGTGAACTGGGCCAGCTGGCCGTTGCGATGGCGGATGCCATGAACCAGCAAAACCGTCTCGGGATGGATCTGGACAACGAGTTGGGCAGCGATATTTTCACCCTGCCAACCAGCAAGGGATTGCCTTATGGCGACAACACAGGGTCGGTCGGAGCGAATGTCAGCTTTGTACCCGGCAAAGGAAGCTCTGTAACCCCCTTCGACTATGAAGTGCGCTTTAGCAGTGCGACCGGATATGAAGTGTTCTCGCTGGACAAATCTGGTAATCGCACCTCTGTGGCGACGGGCACCACGCCGCCAGCAACGTTTGAACTGGCTGGCCACGGGATCTCGATCGATCTCACCGGTACGCCAGCGGCAGGAGACAAGCTGCTGCTGCAACCAACCAAGGGGGCTGCTGCCGGGCTGGCTCAGCAGATCAACCGGCCGGAAGACCTGGCCTTGGCTGCACCTCTTAAAGTACAGAAGACTACCAACAACATCGGCAGTGCAGACATCAAGCTCGATGGCATCTTCAATACCGGAACGGGTTCCGGTTTTGGTACCAACAGCCTGGATCCCGCCGCTCCCCAGATCGTCAAGATCGGCAATAACGGCAATTATGAGGTGTATGCCGGTGATGGCACTACCTTGATCGGTGTCGCGCCGGCAGCCAGCAAAGGGCAGAATTTGATGGCCTCGATAGTAAACCCCTTTCCGGGTGGGCCTGCGGTCTACAGCAACCCGAAACAGAGCCCGGGCTACGAGTTCAGCATTACCGGCACGGTAGAACAAACCGACAGCTTCCAGCTTAGTTACAACACCAATGGTTTTGCTGATAACAGCAATGGTCTGGCAATGGCTGAGTTGCAGAACAAGGATCTGGTACGCAAAAGCACCAATGGTGGGACGACCAACGACAAGATGACCTTTAACCAGGCTTACTCCGGGTTGGTGATGGAAGTGGGTAACAATACCAGTCAGGCAAAAACCCTGCTCAAGGCTAATGAATCCAAGCTGATCCAGAGTACCGGGATCTACGAGAGCGTCTCCGGGGTCAATCTGGAGGAGGAAGCGGCCAATCTGATCCGTTTCCAGCAATCTTACGCGGCATCCGCGCAGGTGGTCAGTACGGCCAAAACCATCTTCGATACACTGCTTTCGTCCGTGAGGTAACGTCATGCGCATCACTACAAACATGATCTACGATCGGAATCTTTACTCCCTCACCAATACCAACGAGCGACTGGACAAGGCCTATCAGCAGCTGCAAACCGGCAACAAGTTTCAGAGCGCCGGTGAGGATCCGGCAGGCATGAGCCAGAAGATGGCGCTGACCAAAGAGATTGAACTGTTTAAACAGTACGGGGTGAATGGCAGTTTGCTGCAGAACAGTCTGGGGCATGAAGAGACGGTATTGGACTCTCTCAATACTGCGATGCTCAGTGCCCAGACCCTGATCCAGAAATCCAATAATGGTGCCATTAGCCTGGATGACCGAAAGGCCATTGCCAGTGAACTGGAAGGGTTGCAGCAGCAAATGTTTGACCTGATGAACAGCAAGAACTCATCGGGTGAATTTATTTTCGGGGGCAATCAGAGCAAGACCCAGCCCTATGTGAAAGATGCCAACGGTAAATACATTTATCAGGGAGATCCTGGCCAGCGAAATATTCAGGTATCGCCCACAGTGCAAATTGCTGCCAATGACTCCGGACAGGATCTGTTTGAAATCGTAGCAACCAGAAGAACCGCCAGTGCCACCAGTGCGAATATCAAGGTAGGGGTCGGGGATCAGGGGGATTTTGATAATTTCTATAAATCCAGTTACGACCCGGCACTGCCCAGCAACACCTACACAGTCTCCACCACAATTGGCCCGCCCGATACCTATGATATCAAGGATGCGGGTGGCAATACCCTGCAGACAGGTAATTACACTCCCGGTACCAAAATACCGTTCAATGGTCTCGAACTGACACTGGATCAGCCTGCAGGTGGTGCAGCACAGCAGTTTGCTCTCAATCCTCCCAAGAATGACAACGTGTTGAACGGGATGTCAGACTTCATTACGGCTCTGCGTGATCCCAATATTTCAGCCGAGAGTTTTGAGCAAAAAGTGGCCGATGCCACCGTTCATATGAAAAATGCCCGTTTGAACATTGATCATGGGCTGGGTGAACTGGGTGGCCGGATGAACAGTCTGGAGCAGGTGATGGGTTCCAACGAGGGGTTGAGCACCCTCAATGCCGAGGCGAGAGCCAAGGTGTCGGAAGCCGATCTCTATGAGGTAATTTCAGCACTGTCAAAAGAGGATGCGGCATTGAGTGCCTCGCAGCTCTCGTTCAGCAAAATAAGTCGTCTGACGCTATTTGACTATATTCGCTAAGAAAAGGCCCCTATGGGGCCTTTTTGCTATGCATCCCCGGCAGAGTTCCCCTGATATGTTCCAACAATTGTAACAAGCTGTTGCCATACCCTGTTTCCTGGTTGAGGCGGGGTTGACCTCCCTGTGGGATTGGATAATCATGCCGCCCGCACAACAGAGGGTTGTGCATATTATTTGCAGCATCTCGTTAGGCGAGGCTCCTGTATAAACACAGGCCACTGATCTCACGACGTCCAGAGACGCCCAAGATCAGGACAGTTTTCATCGGATTAAGGTGTAAACCCAAGTGGCTTCCGGCATGCCGGATACGTTATGCAGTGCTAAAGCTGGTACGTGGGGATGATGACACGCCGAACGGCGTCATTTCCTGCCTATTACTCGTCAATCAAATTGCTGTTTTCTTTCAGACAGCGAACGGTCTCCGCTCGCGCTCAGGCTTGCCTGAAATCACATGAGGTTCTTTGTGATGAAGAAAACACACACCATTCTCAACCGTCATCAACTGCTCGATCTCGCCAGCCTGCAAGGCTGGCTGGAACACAATCTGGATCCGGTTCAGCGCGCCGATCAGCTGCTGACCCTGCGTCCGGAAGAGCTCAACTGCATCTTTGACACCTTGCCTGCGTCAGAAGGGGCAGAACTGATCGCTTCTCTCTCCGCAGAGAGTGCCGGTCGCCTTTTGCTGCGGCTCCATGGCAGCATCGTCAGCGTGTTGCAGGAGGCTATTCCCCGTCGCGAAATGGTGGCTATCCTGCGCAAACTGAGTCGTCAGGATCGCACCATGTTGCTGGCTCGCTTCCCGACCCAGGCGCAGGCCATCTACTACTCACTGCTGGATTGGCCGCCTGAGTCCGTCGGGGCCAATATGCGCCACGAGTATCTGGCAGTGAGCGAACAGGATTCCGTCGGCAAGGCCAAGCAGCTGATCCACGATGCCTGGGACAATGCCCAGCTGTTCCGCCACATCTATGTGGTCAACGTGGATGGCCGTCTACAGGGGAGTATCTCGCTCAAGAGCTTGCTGATTGCTGACCCCGAGGCCAGTGTCGCTAACCTGATGGACCGAGAGACGGTGCGGATCAACGCTCGGGCTGATCAGGAGCTGGCGGCGCGCCTGCTGATCGACCGCGACCTGTCGGTATTGCCGGTCGAGGATCAGGGGCGACTGGTCGGTATTTTCCACGTCGATGATGCCGCCGACATCCTGGAGCTTGAATCTACCGAGGATGCCGAGATGCAGGGTGGCTCATCACCGCTCGATACCCCTTACTTGCAGGCGACCCCCTGGCAGTTGTGGCGCAAACGGGTGGGCTGGCTGCTTATCCTGTTCGTGGCGGAAGCCTACACCGGCACCGTGCTGCGGGCGTTCGAGGAGCAACTGGAAGCCGCCATCGCGCTAGCCTTCTTTATCCCCTTGTTGATTGGGACTGGCGGTAACAGCGGCACCCAGATCACCACCACGATCGTGCGTGCCATGGCGGTCGGGGAGGTGAGTCTGCGCAATCTCGGCACCGTGCTGAAAAAGGAGCTCTCCACCGGTCTGCTCATCTCGGGGGCCATTGCCATGGCGGCCTGGGTACGGGCATGGAGTCTCGGCGTCGGTCCCCAGATTGGCATGGTGGTGACCTTTACCATCATCGCCATCGTGCTCTGGAGTGCCACGGTCGCATCCATTATTCCCATGGTGCTGCGTCGTTTCCGCATCGATCCGGCGGTGGTCTCTGCACCCTTCATCGCGACGCTGGTGGATGGTACCGGCCTTATCATCTACTTCGAGATGGCCAAGCTGTTGTTGCCCGAGTTGCAGTAACCGGGAGATTGAGATGCAAAAGGCAGCCAGTGGGCTGCCTTTTGCATTTATCTTTCCGGTTTAGCCGAGTTGGAACAACAGTGGCCAGCCCTGCTCCTGGCAATAACGATGCTCTTTCTCCAGATTCTGCATCAGGAGACGGTTCTCCTCGCACCAGTCAATCGGCAGGGTCACGACCAGCTGATCCCCTTGTACCGCGACTTTCCACTCGGGCAGCAGGTTGTCCTGGCGCTTGTGGTGAGCTGCGACTGCGAGGCGCAAGATGCGGATGCAACGCAGCACCGTTTGCATGTCGTGGTTGGGCAGGGGAGGCAGCTCGGAGAGCTTGAGCCCCTTGCGCTGGAAGCGTACCAGCGCTGCCAGCAGGGCCTGATCGTCCTGGTTGAAGCCAGGCAGGTCGGTGTGTTGCAGGATATAGGCTGAGTGGCGATGAATGCCGCTGTAGTTGATGGCAAGGCCGATTTCGTGCAGCCGCGCTGCCCAGCCGAGGATGGCGCGATAGGGCTCAATCTCCATCTGCCAGGGCTCTTGCAGGGCATCAAACAGGGTCAGCACGCTCTGCTCAACCCGGGCTGCTTGTTTGCGGTCCATCCGGTAGTGGGTGCCGAGCGCCTGCGCGGTACGCTCGCGAATATCGTGGTGCTGCAAGCGTTCCTCGAATTCATAAAGCAACCCTTCGCGCAGCGCACCATCGGAGTAGTCGAGCCGCTCTATGGGCAGCGAGGTAAACAGCCCGAGCAGGATGGCGACCGCAGCGGCAAACACCTCCTGACGCTCCTCGGTCAGCCCTGTCAGCTTGAGGTTATCGACTCGCTTGCGCTCAATCATCAGCGCCTTGAGCCGCTCCAGCCCCTCCAGCGTAATGCTGCCGTCAGTCAGCCCTTCACCCTGCAGCACGTCGCGCACGGTACGAATGGAACCTGAGCTGCCAAGGCAGCTCTGCCAGCCCAGCTTGCGGTACTGGTTGACGATGGGGGCGAGCTGGTGCTGCGCCTCCAGCACGGCATTGGTGAAGTGCTTGTCGCTCAGCTTGCCGCTGGCGAAGAAGCTTTGGGTAAAGCTGACGCAGCCCATCTTGCGACTGGTGAGGGCCTTGTGTTCAAACCCTTCACCGATGATGAGTTCGGTGCTGCCGCCGCCGATATCGATGACCAGTACCTGACCCTCGATATGCTGGGTATGGGCAACCCCCTGATAGATGAGCCGTGCTTCTTCCTGCCCGCTGATGATCTCGATGGGGTGGTTGAGCACCTTGGCTGCTTCACTCACAAATTCGCGGGCGTTGCTGGCGCGGCGCAGGGTATAGGTACCTGCGATGCGGATCTGATCCGGCTTGATATTGGTGAGGCGCTCGGCAAACAGCGACAGGCAGGCGAGGCCGCGTTCCATCGCCTCCGGGCTCATCCGCTTTTGCTCATCCATCCCTTCAGCCAGCCGCACCCGCTCCTTGATGCGATCGACGATGCGAAAACGCCCTTCGCTCAAATGGGCGATCACCATATGAAAACTGTTGGAGCCGAGATCAACGGCGGCATAGAGACTATTGTCCATTGTTTGACTCGATACGTTTGAGATAGTCGTAAATCGCCACCTGAGAGCGGATCTTGCGGCGGTTGCCCCGCTTCACATATTCGTTCTGCTGGTCGGCATCAATGACCCGCGCCTTGCAGGTATCACTCAGTTGTAGTTCGAGAATGTCCATGATGCGCTGCTTGAGCCGCTCATCATAAATGGGGGTGCCCACCTCGATCCGGCCGTCGATATTGCGGCTCATCCAGTCGGCGCTGGAGATATAGAGCTGGGGGTTGCCCTTGTTGTGGAACACCATCACCCGCGGGTGCTCGAGGAAGCGGTCGATGATGCTGATCACCTTGATGTTGTCACTGAGGCCCGGTACGCCCGGACGCAGGGCGCACATGCCACGGATGATCATCTGGATCGGTACTCCCGCCTGCCCGGCGGCATAGAGGCGGTTGATGAGATCCTTGTCCACCAGATTGTTGATCTTGAGGATGATGCCGCTCGGCTGGCCCGCCTTGGCGTTGGAGAGCTCGTTGTCGATGAGGCGATAGAGCTGACGGCGGCTGTTGATGGGGGAGACCAGCAGGTGGTTGAATTTGTAACGCTTATAGGGGTACTCGATGTATTCAAATACCCCTTCCACTTCGGCGGTGATATCCGGATTGCGGGTCAGCAGCGAGAAGTCGGTATAGATCTTGGCGGTCTTCTCGTTGAAGTTCCCGGTGCCGATATGGGCGTAGCGCACCGCCTCGCCATTTTCGTGGCGGGTGATGAGGCAGAGCTTGGAGTGGATCTTGAGGCTTGGCACCCCGAACACCACCTTGACCCCGGCATCGGTGAGAATATTGGCCCAGTCTATGTTGGCCGCTTCGTCGAAACGGGCGCGCAACTCGACCACCACGGTCACCTTCTTGCCGTTGTTGGCGGCATCGATGAGGGAGTGGATGATCCGCGACTTCTTGGCGACCCGGTAGATATTGATGCGAATGGCGCTCACCGCCGGATCGAACGCCGCCTGGCGTACCAACTCGGTGAAGTGGTGGAACTTGTGATACGGGTAGTAGAGCAGGATATCCTGCTTGGTAATCGCATCGAAGGCGTTGACGAAGCCGTCAAAATCGCGGCAATCCAGCGCCGGCAGCTTGGGGTTTTCCAGATAGTCACGGCCCACGTTGGGGAAGCCGATGAAATCCTTGAAGTTGTGATAGCGCCCGCCCGGCATGATGGCGTCGTAGGAGCTGATCTGCAGCTTGAGCTTGAGGAAGCTAATCATGGCAGCGGGCATCTCCCGCTCGTAGACGAAGCGCACCGGCATGGCGGTGAGGCGCTGCTTCAAGCCGTCACTCATCTTGTCCACCAGGCTCAAGTCCAGCTGGTCGGAGAGATCATATTCGGCATCCCGGGTCAGCTTCACCGCATAGGCGGCAATCTCGTCGTAGTCGAAGAAACCTTTGAAAATCTCGTCCAGACAGAAGCGGATGACGTTATCTAGAATGATGATCTGCTTCTTGCGGCGGGTCCCTTCCGGCGGCAGCTGGAAGAAGCGGGGCAGGTCGTCGGTCGGCACTTCCACCAGGGCGTACTGGATCACCTGACCGTTCTTCTTCATCTCGATGGCCAGATAGGTGTACTCATCCTTGAGGAATTTGACCGGATTGACCTCTTTGTTGAGCAGGATCGGGATGATGTGACGCAGCACCTTCTCCTTGAAGAAGACCCGCAGCCACTTCTGAATGGCATCGGAGAGCTGGTTCTCGTTGACCAGAAAGATGTTGTGGCGGGCCAGCGCAATCAACAGCTCTTTATAGGTGTTGTCGAACGCCTCACCGAGCGCCATCACCTTCTGCTGGATGGCACGCAGCAGCACTTTTGCTTCATCGTCGCCACCATGTACTTCATTGATGAGGATGCGGCGCTTGACGTCCGATACCCGTACCTTGAAGAACTCATCCTGGTTGGAGGAGAAGATCCCCAGAAAACGAACCCGCTCGATGAGGGGCACCGTCTTGTCCATTGCCTCTTGCAACACCCGTTCATTGAATGAGAGCCAGCTCAGCTCTTTCTCTTCATACTGCTTGTCGGTGCTCATCTTGTGCCTCTGTTTCAGGTCGCGTCTGCGCGGCAGTTATGGCGTTAATATATGACAAATAAATGACAGTATTGTTACTGCTCGCTGAACGCTTCGTCGATGTCGACCACCAGATCGTCGGAGAGGGATTCCAGCGCGGTGATAAGCGTATCCATCGCGAGCCCGTCGGGCAGGGCAACCAGCGCATGGGCATAGAAGAGCGGGGCGCCGGAGTGGGGAGCCGGTTCACAGCCGGTGGTGAGATCGGCCACGTTGATCTCGAGCTGGCGCAGGATGCTGGCTACTTCATGGACGATGCCGGGGCGGTCGTTGCCGGTCACTGTCATCATGACTTGATGGGCGGGCTCGGTGGTAGGTGTCCCTTCGGCAAAGCTGATGGTCAGACCCGGTAGCAGGGCTAGTGCTTCGCACAGGCTGCGATAGTGCTCATCGGGGACAGAGACATGGAGGATACCGGCAAACTGGCCCGCCAGTTCGCTCATGGCGCTGCCCAGCCAGTTGCCCTGCTCGCGGCTGATGACTGCTGCCAGACTCTCGACGATCCCGGGTTTGTCTGCACCGATCACGGTGACCACCAATTGCTTTTGCATCCTGCTCTCCTTGAAATGGGATTTCTTGCTCTATCCCTATTGTGCCTGCTGGGGCTGGTCATATGAACCCCCGCCTGCTGACAAATAGATAAAAAGACGGGACTTTTCACTTTCTATACACGGGTCTGCTGCCTTGCTCCGTGGCGGCTGTGGTAAAGTAATTCCCCTTTCGTGTCGTGAACTGGATCGTGCTCTCATGAATACCCTTGTCCTATCGGGATTGTTGTTGCTGGCGCTGCTTGTGCTGGCGATCTTCTGGAGCAGAGGAAGACAGCAAAAGCGCCTGCCCTATGATGTGCAGGAGACCCTGTTCAGTCCCGCCGAACGATCGTTCCTCGGGGTGCTGGATCTGGCGGTGGGTGACAAGGCCCGGGTCTTTGCCAAGGTGCGGGTGGCTGATGTGCTGACGCCACAGGCCGGGATCGGCAAAAGCAAATGGCAGCAGTACTTCAACAAGATCAGCGCCAAGCATTTCGACTATCTGCTTTGCCACCCTGCGGATCTCTCCTTTATCTGCGCCATCGAACTCGATGACAGCTCCCATCGCCACCAGAAGCGCAAGGCGCGGGATCTCTTTCTGAAAACCGCCTGCGACAGCGCCGGTCTGCCGTTGCTGCAGATCCCGGCAAGTGCCAGCTATCTGGTGGAAGAGCTGCGCGAACAGATCCTGCCGCTGCTGGTCAAAACCAGCGAACCATTGATCGACGATCTGCCGCACGGGGCGCGCCGCGAGCCCACCTTCAACCCTCTGCTGCTGGACGGCGTGGATGTCGGTGCCGGGATGCGTGGTCGCACTGCCCATGCCGAGGCCATTTCGCCTGCGTCGCTCCACGAACCCTCCATCCAGGCCAAGGGGATGGTGGAGGCGCCACAGAGTGAGGGGGGGTTGGTCGATAGCCTGTTCGCCGATGTGGAAGATGATGAAGAGCACGAGGTACACCACTGCCCTCGTTGTGATGCGCCGCTGGTGGAGCGGGAGGCGAAAAAAGGCCCCCACGCCGGTCGACTCTTTCTTGCTTGCAGCCGTTTTCCCGAGTGTCGTTACGCGGCGCCGCATCACCACCACAGCCACTGAGTTCATCTGACCGTATTGCATGCTGCCCTCTGACGAGGGCAGTTTTCTTTCCGCCATTGGCGGCGTTTGCTAGCGGCGCCAATGCAGAAAATTCCTCGGCAAAATTTATCTAATCTCCCGTTTCTATCGATACACTTAGCCTGAATACGACAATTTTTGACAATGTGTCGGTTTTTTGGCACTTTGTGTGCCTGCAAAAAGACAGTCAGTAGCTGTTTTATTACTAAATAAAACAATAAGTTAGTTCAGGATATCGCGAGGGATGGATATGGTGGAGATGGGCGTGTTGATTGTTGATGCCGATGCGCAGCGGCGCCAGCAGTTGGGAACCGTGCTCACGTTTATGGGGATCCTGTGGCAGGATGTCGCAGAAGGGGACCTGGATGTCGCCATCGAATCTTCTGGCCCACTGCAAGGGGTGCTGGTGGGTGAACTGGCAGGTCGCACCTTGCCCGAGTTACTTGCCGCTTTCCCTCGTACCCCCTTTATCTCGCTGGTTGAGGCGGAACTGCCCAACAGCAACTTTATCGGGGTCGCGCTCTCGCCTTTTACCTATGAATCCCTCACCCGTCATCTGCACTTCTGTCAGGCTTTTGTCTCTCTCCATCCCCGTCAACAGACCCACGACAAGGGGCAGACGTTGCTGCGTTTGCTGGTGGGCAAAGGGAAGGGGATCCAGGAGGTTCGCCGCCTCATCAGCCAGGTGGCCGAGACCGATGCCAACGTGCTGATCCTTGGTGAATCGGGAACCGGCAAAGAAGTGGTGGCCCGTGCCATTCACGAACTCTCGGCCCGCAGTAGTGGCCCCTTTGTGCCTATCAACTGTGGTGCCATTCCTGCCGAGTTGCTTGAGAGCGAACTGTTCGGTCACGAGAAGGGAGCCTTTACCGGCGCCATCGCAGCTCGTCGCGGTCGTTTCGAGCTGGCGCAGGGGGGCACCCTGTTCCTCGACGAGATTGGCGACATGCCGATGCCGATGCAGGTCAAACTGCTGCGGGTATTGCAGGAGCGGCTGTTCGACAGGGTCGGTGGTGGCAAGCCCATTCAGGCCGATGTGCGCATCATTGCGGCGACCCATCGGGATCTGGAGGCATTGATCCGCAGTCAGGGTTTTCGTGAAGATCTCTACTACCGCCTCAACGTCTTCCCCATTGAGACCCCGCCACTGCGGGATCGCATCGATGACATTCCGCTGCTGCTGCAGGAGTTGCTCAACCGTCACGCGGAGCAGCACCACAGTGTGATCCGTCTGACCCAGCGGGCGCTGGAGTCGCTGATGCAGTACCCCTGGCCGGGCAATGTGCGCGAGCTTTCCAACCTGCTGGAGCGGCTGCTTATCCTCTACCCGCAACAGATCGTCGATGTGGCGGATCTGCCGAGTCGTTATCGTCTGTTGCCGAGCGAGCCGCGGGATGAGCGGCTGACCGAGATGGATGAGCGGGATGCGCTGGCGGCGGTGTTCCAGGAGCCGCCGGAGCTGGATCACCCCCTCGCCTCTGCCCGCACCATGCAACTGCCGGAGGAGGGGGTCAATCTCAAGGAGATGCTGGCCGACCTTGAAGTGGAGCTGATCCGCCAGGCGCTGGAGTCGCAGGACGGGGTGGTGGCCCGCGCCGCCGATCTGCTCGGCATGCGCCGTACCACCCTGGTAGAGAAGATGAAAAAGTACGGGATGAGCAAGGACGTTTAAGGGTCAAAGCCTTGACGTTAACATGCAATCTATTGCTTTAATTGAAATAATTTAGTGGCATGGAAATTGAATAACCTGACCCAATAGCCAGTTTGAGGTCAGGTTTATGACGATCCAGCAGCAGGACATGCCACTCCAGTCCCACGAAGTGAGCCAGCTCTATGCCATCTTCAAGGCGCTCCCCACCGGGGTGTTGCTGCTTGACGGGGCTGGGGTGGTCACCCGCGCGAATCCGGCAGCCATCTCCCTGCTGGGGGAGCCGCTGGAAGGAGAGCTCTGGCGCCGCATCATTGCCCGCTGTTTTGAACCACGTGAGGATGATGGCCACGAGATCTCCCTGCGCGACGGACGACGGGTCCAGCTTTCTACCCAGCCGCTGCCGGATCAGAGCGGCCAGCTGGTCTTTATCAATGACCTCACTGAAACCCGCAAGCTTCAGGATCGCATCAACCACATGAAGCGGCTGTCGGCGCTGGGCAATATGGCGGCTTCGCTCGCCCACCAGATCCGCACTCCGCTCTCCGCCGCCATGCTCTATGCCGCCAACCTGGCCAACCGTACCCTCAAGCCGGAGTCCCGCAGCCAGTTTCAGCAAAAGCTGATGGCCCGCCTCCAGGATCTGGAGAAGCAGATCAACGACATCCTGCTGTTTGCCCGCAATGGCGACAATCAGGTGGTCACCCCCATCTCGGTACAGGGCTTGCTGGCTGAAGTGCAGGCTGGTGCCGAGGCTTTCTGTCAGCAACAGGGCTGCGAACTGCACATAGAGGCGCCGGAGCCCGATCTCTGCCTGCTGGCCAACAGCAGCGCACTGGCGGGCGCCATCAACAACCTGATCGCCAATGCCCAGCAGGCGGGGGCCACGTCACTCTTGGTCAGC
The DNA here is from genome assembly GCF_049171595.1 of Aeromonas sp. 603607. NCBI lineage: Bacteria > Pseudomonadati > Pseudomonadota > Gammaproteobacteria > Aeromonadales > Aeromonadaceae > Aeromonas > Aeromonas sp. 603607. The sequence continues at coordinate 67,379 of NZ_JAAKOV010000018.1, read as the reverse complement.
GCGGTGCGCAGTGGTGTCCGGGTGGAGATGCGTGTCATCGACAATGGCAAGGGGATCCCTTCTCACCTGCTTGGTCAGGTATTCGAACCCTTCTTTACCACCCGCTCCCAAGGCACTGGCCTCGGGCTGGCGGTGGTGCAATCCGTCGTGCGTGCCCATCAGGGGGAGGTCGGTGTGGCCTCGGTTCCCGGTGAAGGCACCTGTTTTACTCTGTCGTTCCCCCTGCATCAGCAGCAGGTGCAACTTGGAGGTGCAGCATGAGCCTTGTTAAGGAGCTGTGCCTGCCGAGAGGGAGCCATATCAATGCGGCCAGGTTGGCTGTCGTGGGAGGTGTAGCATGACTCAGGCCCGGATCCTGGTTGTAGAAGATGACAATGGCCTGCGCGAAGCGCTGGTGGATACCCTTTTGCTCGGCGGTTATGAGTGCCGCGAAGCGGACAGCGGCGAGCGGGCTCTGCTGGCTCTCTCCCGTCAGCCGTTTGACATGGTGATCTCCGATATCCAGATGGGGGGAATGGACGGCCTCACCCTGCTGGCGACCATTCGCCAGCAATATCCGCAGATACCTGTGCTGCTGATGACCGCCTACGCCAATATCGACGGCGCGGTGCGCGCCATGCGCGAAGGGGCCATCGACTATCTGGCCAAGCCCTTTTCGCCGGAGGTGCTGCTCAATCAGGTCAGCCGGTATGTGCCCGCTCAGAAGGTGGAAAAACGTGCCGTGGTCTACGGGGATCCCAAAACTGCCGAGCTGTTCCAGCTGGCGACCCGGGTGGCCAGAAGCGAAGCGACCGTGATGGTGACCGGCCCGAGCGGGACGGGTAAAGAGGTGCTGGCCCGTTACATTCATGACAACTCCAGCCGCGCCGAGTTGCCCTTCGTCGCCATCAACTGTGCCGCCATTCCGGAAAACATGCTGGAGGCGACCCTGTTTGGCTACGAGAAGGGCGCCTTCACCGGTGCGGTACAGGGGTGCCCAGGCAAGTTCGAACAAGCGCAGGGAGGCACCCTGCTGCTCGACGAGATCACCGAGATGGATCAGGGGCTGCAAGCCAAATTGCTGCGGGTGTTGCAGGAGAAAGAGGTGGAGCGGCTCGGCAGTCGCAAGATGATCCCGCTGGATGTGCGAGTTATCGCCACCAGCAACCGGGATTTGAAAAAAGCGGTGCAGGATGGCCTGTTCCGCGAAGATCTCTACTATCGCCTCAACGTCTTCCCGCTGCGATGGTCTGCCCTGAGTGAGCGGCCCGGCGACATTCTGCCGCTGGCGGAACACCTGCTGGCCCTGCATGCCAGCCAGCAAGGGCTGCCCACCCCGCAGCTGGAGCCGCAGGCGCGCGAGCGGCTGCTCTCTCATCCCTGGCCCGGCAATGTGCGGGAGCTGGATAACGTGGTACAGCGTGCCCTGATCCTTAGCCCCGACGGGGTCATTGATTGTGACCACCTCATTCTGGAAGAGCTGGACGAGCAGGAGATGGAGTTTGTCAGCGTGGAGCGCAGCTATGGCGGCGATCGCCTCGGCAGCGAGCTCAAGCAGCAGGAGCACCAGATCATTCTCGACACACTGCAAGAGTGCAACGGCAGTCGCAAGGATGTGGCCGACCGGCTCGGGATCAGCCCGCGCACTCTGCGCTACAAGTTGGCCCAGATGCGGGATGCCGGCATCGACTTGCCCGCCTGAATCAGGCTGGTGCCTCAATAGAGGGATGTATCACTGTGTGGGAACCGTCATGGTCTTGATGACGGCTCTCGATTATCATAGGGCCCTTGGCGTTTTGAGCCGGGGCCTTGTTTTTATTGGTAAAACAGGGAATCGCGCCGTTATAAAGGGACCCTTATGATCTCTCATCGAAAATTGGAAACCGTACTGAACCACCTGCTTGAGCCCCACGCCATCAAGGATTACTGCCCCAATGGCCTGCAAGTGGAGGGGCGCGAGCGCATTCGCAAGGTGGTGACAGGTGTCACCGCCAGTCAAGCCCTCATCGATGCCGCCGTGGCTGCCGATGCCGATGCCATTCTGGTTCACCACGGCTACTTCTGGAGCGGTGAGCCGGCCCAGATCACCGGTATGAAGCAGCGCCGCATCAAGACCCTGCTGGTCCACGATATCAACCTGTTTGCCTACCACCTGCCACTGGATGTCCATCCCGAGGTGGGCAATAACGCCCAGCTCGCCAAGCTGCTCGATATCAAGGTGCGTCGCGGTCTGGAGCCGTGGAATAGCAAGAGCGTCGCCATGGTGGGCAAGCTGGAAGAGCCGATGAGTGGCGCCGACTTTGCCAAGCTGATTGCCGAGCGCCTTGGTCGTGAGCCGCTCCACTGTGGCGACAGCGGCCCCGAGCTGATCCGTTCCGTGGCCTGGTGCACCGGCGGCGGTCAGAGCTACATCAATCTGGCGGCGGAGCAGGGCATCGATGCCTTTATCTCCGGTGAAGCCTCCGAGCAGACCATTCACACAGCCCGCGAGATGGGGATGCACTTCTACGCTGCTGGCCATCACGCCACCGAACGTTACGGCGTCAAGGCGCTGGGCGAGTGGCTGGCGACCGTGCACGGGTTGGATGTCACCTTTATCGATATCGACAATCCGGTGTAGGGTCGCTTGGCCGAGTAATCCGAGCTAACCGCTGCCATCGTGCGGTAGGTAGAAATGACAAGGGAGGCTTAAGCCTCCCTGTTGTATCTGACATGCAGTTGTTAGCGGTTACTCGCAGGCGTAACCAGCGGGGCCCAGCAGGGCGCCATCCAGTTGCACAGCGCCGTCCACCATCTGCAGCCTGCCTTCGCAGAACCAGCGCACCACCAGCGGGTAGATGCTGTGCTCCTGCGCCTGTACCCGTGCCGCTACCTCGTCCGCCGTGTCCCCTTCAAAGATGGGCACGCGGGCCTGCAGGATAACCGGGCCACCGTCGAGCTCTTCGGTCACGAAGTGGACGCTGGCGCCATGCTCGCTGTCACCAGCATCAATAGCGCGCTGGTGGGTGTGCAGCCCCTGATATTTCGGCAGCAGGGAGGGGTGGATATTGATCATCCGTCCGGCGAAGTGGCGCACCAGTTGCGGGCTCAATATGCGCATAAAGCCGGCCAGTACCACCAGATCCGGCTGATAGTCAGCCATCAGCGCCAGCAGGGCGGCGTCATACTCCTCCCGACTGGCAAACTGCTGCTGGCTGAGGGTGGCGGTAGCCACCCCTGCCTCTTGTGCGCGGATCAGGCCATAGGCATCGGCCTTGTTGCTGATGACGCCGACCACCTCACCGGCAATCTTGCCGCTGGCGCAGTGGTCGAGGACTGCCTGCAGATTGCTGCCGTTGCCGGAGATAAGGACGAGGATCCGCATCATTTGATGACGACCTGCTCCTCACCATCGGCCGCCTTGGCCACATGACCGATGTGCCATGCGTTCTCGCCTTCTGCCTTGAGCAGGGTCAGCGCCTTCTCCAGCTGGTTGGCGGGCAGGGCGATGATCATGCCGACGCCGCAGTTGAAGGTGCGATACATCTCGTGACGGGTGACGTTGCCAGCCTGCTGCAGCCAGCTGAACACCGCCGGCCACTGCCAGCTCTGCTCGTCGATCACCGCTTGAGTATTGGCAGGCAATACGCGGGGGATGTTCTCCCAGAAGCCACCGCCGGTGATGTGGGAGAGGGCGTGGATCTCGCACTCCTTGATGAGCTTGAGCACAGGTTTCACATAGATGCGGGTCGGCTCCAGCAAGGCATCTGCGAGGGTGCGGTCACCCAGCGGCTGATGCACGTCGGCTTTGGAGACTTCCAGAATTTTACGGATCAGGGAGAAGCCGTTGGAGTGAGGGCCGCTGGCGGCCAGCGCGATCAGGGCATCCCCTTCACCGACCTTGCTGCCGTCGATGATTTCGCTCTTCTCCACCACACCGACGCAGAAACCGGCGATGTCGTAGTCTTCCCCTTCATACATACCCGGCATCTCGGCGGTCTCGCCGCCCACCAGGGCACAGCCTGATTGCTCGCAACCGGCACCGATCCCGGTGACTACCGCGGCTGCGGTGTCCACGTCCAGCTTGCCGGTTGCATAGTAGTCGAGGAAGAACAGCGGCTCTGCGCCCTGTACGATCAGGTCATTGACGCACATGGCCACCAGATCGATGCCCACGGTGTCGTGCTTCTTCAGGTCGATGGCCAGCCGCAGCTTGGTGCCCACACCATCGGTACCGGAGACCAGTACCGGCTCCTTGTAGCCCGCAGGGATTTGACACAAGGCCCCAAAGCCGCCAAGACCACCAAGGACTTCAGGACGACGAGTGCGCTTTGACACGCCCTTGATACGTTCAACCAGTGCATTGCCGGCATCGATATCTACGCCAGCATCCTTGTAGCTCAGTGAGGTTTTGTCAGTCACGAGTATTCCCCGTCATGTAAAGAAGTGGAGGGTAAAATTCGGGGCGTATTCTAACAGTGGCGGTGAAAAACCAGAAAGGAAATCGTTTGCGCGTTTTTGCGCGGAAATGCTCTACAAGCGGTGGCTTTTGTTGTATGATTCCGCGATTTTTTTGCGGCAGGTTAGAGGAGATAATAATGAAAGTCGTTGAAGTCAAACACCCCCTGGTCAAACACAAGATCGGTCTGATGCGTGAAGGCGATATCAGCACCAAGCGTTTCCGTGAACTGGCCAAAGAAGTGGGCAGTTTGTTGACCTATGAAGCGACCTCTGACTTCGAAACCGAGAAGGTTATCATCGATGGCTGGAATGGGCCAGTAGAAGTTGACCAGATCAAAGGCAAGAAGGTAACCGTCGTACCTATCCTGCGTGCCGGCCTTGGCATGATGGATGGCGTGCTGGAGCACATGCCGAGCGCCCGCGTCAGCGTGGTCGGTATCTACCGCGATGAAGAGACCCTGCAACCGGTTCCCTATTTCGAGAAGATCGTCAGCAACATCGAAGAGCGTCTGGCGCTGGTCATCGATCCGATGCTGGCCACCGGCGGCTCCATGATCGCCACCATCGATCTGCTGAAGAAGAAAGGCTGCCAATCCATCAAGGTGCTGGTACTGGTTGCCGCGCCGGAAGGGATCAAGGCGCTGGAAGCCGCTCACCCTGACGTAGAGCTCTACTGCGCTTCTGTCGACCAGGGGCTGAACGAGAAAGGCTACATCGTGCCGGGTCTGGGCGATGCAGGCGACAAGATCTTCGGTACCAAGTAAGTTGACACCTTAACCTGCTTCCCATGTGGAAGGGGTGATCGGAGCCGGCGCATAGCCGGCTCTGCTGTTTGTGGCAGCTTGTGCCAGCCTTGCCGCAAGATGCGCCTTGCCGCTACCATAAGCAAACTCTCCCATTTCGAGACTCTGTTCATGTTCAAACGTGTTGTGACCGCCCTCTGCTGCGGCTTGTCATTCATGGCCTCGGCCGCTCAGGTGACCGACCTCTATCAGGGCAAGGCCCCGACCAGTGGCGATATGGTGGCCGCTCAAGGGCAGGCTCTCGGTCAGGTGCTGATCAAGGTCACCGGCAAGCGCGACATCCTCACCCAACCTGTGGTGGTCAAGGCGCTGGCGGCCCCGGGCGACTATGTCAAAAGCTATGGCTATCAGGATCAGGACTCCGTCAAATATCTGAAGGCCGAGTTCAAGAGTGACAAGGTCAACAGCCTGGTCTCCGAGAGCCTGTTTGCCCTGCTTGGCCCGGCGCGTCCCCAGATGGTGATCTGGCTGGTGGTGGATCAGGGGGAGCGTCGCCTGCTGGCGGATCAATCCAGCGATGGTTGGGCGCAAGCCTTGCGCGAGCAGGCCCAGACGCTGGGGCTACCCATCAGCATTCCGCTGATGGATCTCGATGACAACATGGCGGTCAGTGCCACCGACGTCTGGGGACGCTTTGCCGACCCGATTTTGCAGGCAAGCCAGCGCTATGGCGCCGAGATGGTGGTGCTGGGCAAGCTGACACCGGAAGGTGACAAGTGGAGCATCGATTGGGGACTCTACGGCCCCAAAGCGGCCGGTGAAGTGGCAGAGCTGACCCGTGGCAATAGCACCGGCACTCAGGCCGAAGTGGCGCAAGGGTTTGCCGATACCCTGGCGGCCTGGCTGGTGAAAAACTACGGTGCCCGTATTTCTGGTCCGGCAACCAGCCAGACCCTGGTGGTAGATGGCCTCTCCGAAGTGGACAGCATGATCGCCGTGCAGAAGATGCTGCAGGGGATGGCCAACGTCAGCAAGGTGGCGATCGGCAAGCTGGAGGGGGACCAGGTCACCTTCAACTTTACTTTGCAAGGGGATCAGGCCGAATTGGTGCGGGCACTGCAGCTCGAGAGTCGTTTGCGCAAGGTTGACGATAATGGCAGCGGTTTGCGTTACCAATGGTCGCAGCCCTGATTTTATAAGGCTTTTGTAGACCGCCCGGCTTGTCCGGGCGGTTCTCTATCTGCCTTTGCGATGATACACTTAGCCACAAATGTCACAGTCAAAGCCCAACGAGTGAAGCAACCGGCCCAACTGTCTTTAGCCGTACAACTACCGGATGATGAAACCTTCGTCAGTTTTTATCCCGGCAACAATGCTCATCTGATCACCGCCCTCAAGAATGCGGCCATCGGTCAGGGATCGCCTTTCCTCTATTTCTGGGGAGCCAAGGGATCCGGACGCTCTCATCTGCTCCACGCCACCTGTGCCGAGGTCAACGCCCGCGATGCGGCAGCGGCCTATCTCTCCCTCGATCAATTTGAACAGCTCGATCCCAGCATGCTCGATGCCCTCGAAAGCCTGCCGCTGGTCTGTCTCGACAGTCTCGAGGCGATCGCCGGCAATGCCGTGTGGGAGCGGGCGTTGTTTGATTTTTACAATCGCTGGCAGGAGAAGGGCGAGGGGACGCTGGTGGTCACAGGTTGCAGCGCACCGCGCAAACTGGGGCTGCAACTGCCGGATCTCGCCTCGCGCCTTGACTGGGGGGTGAGTTTCCATCTCGAAGAACTGGATGACGAAGGCAAGCTCAGTGCCCTGCAGCTGCGTGCCGAGCTGCGGGGTTTCAAATTGCCCATCGATGTGGGCCGCTTCCTGCTCAACCGACTTTCCCGCGATATGCGAACCCTGCTCACCACTCTCAATCAGCTCGACAACGCCTCATTTCGAGCCAAGCGCAAGCTGACCATCCCCTTTGTCAAAGAGATCCTCGAGCTCTGATCCTCTCTGCGGTGTGCGGTTGTGGTCTGACTTTCGTTTGAATGGCAGATAAAAAGAAACCCCGGCTTCAGGCCGGGGTTTTGCTATCTCAAGGGACTAGGCCTATCAGTGGAACTGATCTTCTTCGGTCGAGCCGGTCAGGGCGGTGACCGAGGATTGGCCACCCTGAATGACAGTGGTCACCTTGTCAAAGTAACCGGTACCAACCTCCTGCTGGTGGGCTACGAAGGTGTAGCCACGGCTGGCGGCAGCAAATTCCGGCTCCTGCACCATCTCGACGTAGTGCTTCATCCCTTCTCCACGGGCGTACTGGTAGGCCAGTTCGTACATGTGGAACCACATGTTGTGGATACCCGCGAGGGTGATGAACTGGTACTTGTAACCCATATCGGAGAGCGCCTGCTGGAAGCGGGCGATGGTGGCATCGTCCAGATTCTTCTTCCAGTTGAAGCTCGGGGAGCAGTTGTAGGCCAGGATGCGATCCGGAAACTTGGCCTTGATTGCTTCGGCAAATTTACGCGCTTCGTCCAGATCCGGCTTGGCGGTTTCACACCACACCATGTCGGCGTAGGGGGCGTAAGCCAGACCGCGAGCGATGGCCTGATCGATACCGGCACGCACCTTGTAGAACCCTTCGGCAGTGCGCTCGCCAGTCAGGAAGTCTGCATCGTACGGGTCGGCGTCGGTGGTCAGCAGGTCAGCGGCGTTGGCATCGGTACGGGCGATCACCAGGGTGGTGGTGCCGCACACATCGGCTGCCAGACGAGCGGCAACCAGCTTCTGCACCGCTTCCTGAGTCGGTACCAGCACCTTGCCGCCCATATGGCCGCACTTCTTGACCGAAGCGAGCTGATCTTCGAAGTGCACGCCAGCGGCGCCAGCTTCAATCATCCCCTTCATCAGTTCGAAGGCGTTAAGCACACCGCCGAAACCGGCTTCCGCATCCGCCACGATCGGCAGGAAGTAGTCGATAAAGCCCTCATCCTGCGGCCCTACCTTGTTGGCCCACTGGATCTGGTCGGCACGGGCGAAGGAGTTGTTGATGCGCTCCACCACGGACGGTACAGAGTTGGCCGGGTAGAGGGACTGATCCGGATACATGGTGGAGGACAAGTTGTTGTCCGCCGCCACCTGCCAGCCGGAGAGGTAGATCGCCTCGATCCCCGCCTTGGCCTGCTGCACTGCCTGACCACCGGTCAGGGCGCCGAGGCAGTTGACGTAGCCTTTCTTGGCGTCGCCGTGGATCAGACCCCACAGCTTGTCGGCTCCACGCTGGGCCAGGGTGTGCTCTGGCTGCAAGCTGCCGCGCAGGTTCACCACATCTTCGGCGCTGTAGCCGCGCTTGATCCCTTTCCAGCGGGGGTTTTCCGCCCAGTCTTTCTCGATAGCCTGGATCTGTTGCTCACGGGTCAGTGCCATATCAGTTCCCTCTTTCATTGATTTCACGTTTCCATTGACTTGTTATTGGCGAGCCCCGCTGGGGGCCCGTGATTCAGAGCCGCTCGTAACCGGGCAGCGTCAGAAAATCGATCAGGGTGTCGGCGCAGGTGATCTCTTCCATCAGTTCGCTTGCCTCGGCAAAGCGTCCTGCCTGCCAGCGCGCGGCGCCCACCTCGGCTTTGACCACCTCCAGCTCCTCGGCCAGCATCTGGCGGAACAGCGCCTTGGTCACCACCTTGCCGTTCGACAGGCTTTTGCCGTGGCGGATCCACTGCCAGATGGAGGTGCGGGAGATCTCGGCGGTGGCGGCATCTTCCATCAGACCGTAGATGGGCACGCAGCCGTTGCCGTTGATCCAGGCTTCCAGATATTGCAGGGCAACCCGGATATTGGTGCGCATCCCCGCCTCGGTCCGTTCGCCCTCACAGGGGGCCAGCAGGTCGGTGGCGGTGATGGGGGCATCCTGCTCGCGCAGCACGCCTATCTGGTTCTTGGCACCAACCGCAATGGTGGCGTTGAACACCGCCATGGCGGTATCAGCCAGGCCAGGGTGGGCGACCCAGGTACCGTCGTGACCGTTGTTGGCTTCGCGCTCCTTGTCGGCCTTAACCTTGGCGAAGACCTGCTCGTTGACGGCCGCATCCTTGGCCGGAATAAAGGCAGCCATACCGCCCATCGCCAGCGCTCCGCGCTTGTGGCAGGTCTTGATCAGCAGCCGCGAGTAGGCGGAGAGGAACGGCTTGTCCATGGTCACCACCTGACGATCAGGCAGGACGCGATCCGGATGGTTCTTCAAGGTTTTGATATAGCTGAAGATATAGTCCCAGCGGCCACAGTTGAGGGCAACGATGTGATCCTTCATCTGATAGAGCAGCTCATCCATCTCGAATACGGCTGGCAGGGTTTCAATCAGCACGGTGGCCTTGATGGTGCCACGGGGCAGACCAAACTTGTCCTCGGTCCAGGCGAATACCTCGCTCCACCAGCGCCCTTCCAGATGGCTCTGCAGCTTGGGCACGTAGAAATAGGGGCCCGAGCCTTTGGCCAGCAGCGCCTGATAGTTGTGCAGGAAATAGAGGGCAAAATCGAACAGGCCGCCTGGGATGGGCTCGCCATCGAAAGTGACATGTTTTTCCGGCAGGTGGAGACCACGCACCCGGCAAATGAGCACCGCCGGATTGTGGGTCAGGGTGTAGGCCTTTCCTTCCGGACTGGTGTAAGAGATGGTGCCGTTGACCGCATCTCGCAGGTTGATTTGGCCCTCGATCACCTTATTCCAGGCGGGAGCCAGTGAATCCTCGAAATCCGCCATGAACACCTTGACGTTGGCGTTGAGGGCGTTGATCACCATCTTGCGCTCGACCGGGCCGGTGATCTCCACACGGCGGTCTTGCAGGTCGGTGGGAATACCGCGAATGGTCCAGTCACCTTCACGGATGTGGGCGGTTTCCGGCAGGAAGTCCGGCAGCTCGCCGCCATCGATACGGGCCTGGCGTGCCACACGTTGTTTCAGCAATTCCCCTCTTTGGGGAGCAAAACGTTCCACCAGTTCGGAGACCAGAGCCACCGCGTCCGGCGTCAGAATTTGCGCGTATTCGGGTAGCATCTCGCCCTGGATGCGAAGGCGGGCGCTGCAGTGGGTCTGAGCCGGTGCCGACATAAGGTTCACTCCTTTGAGAATTACATTTTGAACTTATTAACTACGACTAAAGTCGAATCCCTGTTCCTGAAACGTTCCCGCAACAACGGGGTAACACGATTGATAAGGTGCGAAATATTGTTGAGTACGTCAACAGTTTTTTTTAAACGCCCGTTTTTTCGATATGGTTAAGTTGATGTTTTTTATTGCTTTATTGGATTGGTATAAAAGCTCTACGCAGATGGTTATGCTCCTGCTTTTTCCCATCGGACAACGGCTAATTTGGGCCGTTACCCTGCCCCTCATTTTGTAACTTATTACGTAATAAAATTACAAATGCAAAAACAAATCCCGACCTAACTCCAGGCTGTGACAAAACAGCCGTATAAAGCGCGTTTGAATGTGGTAATGAATGTTTTGCTAATGCTAGACCTGATGGGTGAACGTGCGTTTTAAACTTGGTGTGGTGATGCAGGCTCTGTTGGCACCAGAGGTTGCAGCGATAGAAAGTGAAGCGCAATAACGTAGGTTTGTATCAGTTGTCGGGGGGAATGCCGGAGAGGGAAGGGGGAGACACATTAGTCAATAATACTGCCATCCTTGATAGAATTAGCAGTTTGTCGTTTTTTGCAGATTTCTCGCCAAGGGCCTGAAACTGAGTGCGTTGAACAGGCGATGTGCTGGTGATTGAGCGGCCATCTGGCCGGGCTCAATAGTCATCATCCGGTTCGGCAAGATCGATCACATCCAGCTGGATGACCTGTTCGTCTTCGCTTTCGGTGTGGCAAGGGGTGTCATGAGGAACGGAATAAAGTGTAATGGCGGGTGCGAAATCGGTGTTCTGGTTCATGCCTGGTCCTGTGTTACACGCAAGCCGGACAGTGATCCCTTCACTTGTGTTTCCACCTCCCTGTGTTGTCTACCGGCGGAAAGTTGCGAATCTTAATGAGTTCGGCAAAAAGATTCAAGTGGTTCTGAGTGATTTTTGTGCTTGATAGGCGGGGGGCGTCAGGAGGATAAATCGGAAGCAAAAAAATAGCCCAGTCGTTTGACTGGGCTATTCTCGGGGAAAATGGTCGGTGTGAGAGGATTCGAACCTCCGACCCTCTACACCCCATGCAGATGCGCTACCTGGCTGCGCTACACACCGACGGAGTCAGACTCGGCTGACGGGGAGGAAGTCTAATAGCATGGCCAAACGGGTGCAACTCCTTTTTTATCATAGAGATGCCGATTGCTTCTTTATTGCTCAGCCGGGATGCGGCTTGGGTCTGACGTGCAGATTTGGCATAATCGCTGCCCTGTCACCGCGAGCTATCATGCCTGCTATCTATGGAATTATTTACAGATGTGGATAGCTGGAATGCAAACAGCACAATTGAACAATATAAAGAGGGGATGGGCGTGAAACCATCAGAGGTCCCAGAAACACTGGGTCAGGCTCCGAGTCAGACCGCGCAGGACGAACAGTGGATGCGCCATGCCATGGCATTGGCCGCTCGGGCCGAAGGGATTGGCGAGATCCCGGTCGGTGCCGTTCTGGTGCTGGATGGTCAGGTGGTGGGCGAGGGGTGGAACCGCTCCATCAGCGAACACGATGCCTGTGCCCATGCCGAGGTGATGGCAATTCGGGCGGCGGGCCAGCAGCTGGCGAACTACCGCCTGCTCGACACCACACTTTATGTGACGCTGGAACCCTGCTGCATGTGTGCCGGTGCGCTGATCCATAGCCGGGTCAAGCGGGTGGTTTACGGCGCACGTGATCTCAAGACCGGTGCTGCGGGGTCTGTGTTCGAGATCTTGCAGGACCCGCGCCACAACCACAGTGTCGAGCTGACCGGCGGTGTGCTGGCCGATGCCTGCTCGGCCCAGTTGTCGGCCTTCTTCAAGCGTCGCCGCGCCGAGAAAAAGGCGGCCAAACTGGCGCTGCAACAATCAAACGATGCCCTTTCCTGAATCATTTGGGGGCAGCATAGGCTGCCCTTGCTGATTATTCTCACAAATATCTCTTTATAAACAATATATTGTGTTCACTTTCCCTCGAAAGGACCCCCGCCCATTTTTCCACTAGCAACCTCGGTTAAAGCGCTCTCGATGTAACAAAACTGTCATGCAACCGCCATATAATGCCGCCAAGCCTAGCTTACATTGAGGTCTTGCATGTCATCGGAATCGTTAAACCTGGTCATGGCGGGCAGTAGAAAACGCCGGATCAAGGATAAATTGGCCAAATATGGCGTCACCACAGGCGGAGCCCTGGTACTGGTGGCGCTGCTGCTTATCTTCTTTTATCTGCTCTATGTGGTGAGACCCATCTTCAATGGCGCCTCCATGGAGCCAACTGCCTCATTTACCCTGCCTGCCGCAGGGAAGACCGCCTGGCTCGGCGTGGAAGAGCAGAACGAGATCGGCTATCGCTTCAGCGATAAAGGACTGGTCAACTTCTTCGCGGTGCAGGGAGATGACAAGATCAAGGTCGGGCAATCCCTTGGTCATGCTGAGGTCACCGGTGATGTCACTGCGGTGGCGCCACCGTCCCCTGGTCAGAAGCTGATCGCCTACGGTTTCGCCGATGGCAAGGCGCAGGTCGTCCAGCCTGCGTTCAAGGTCTCCTATCCCAACGATGTGCGGGTGATCGAACCCAGTCTGCAATATCCCTTTGGCGAGGAGCCGGTAGTGGTCGATCCGCAGGGCAAAGCGCTGCGTGCCATGGTATTTGAGGCCACCAAGGACAAGATGGCGACCGCCGCCGTGACCGAAGATGGTCGTGGCGTACTGATGGTGATGAGCGGTGAGGAGAACTTCCTCTCCGGCGAGATTGAGTGGAGCAGTGAGAACTACACCATTCCGTCCCTGCCGCGCCATGTGGATCAGATGCTTTTGACTCCCAATCTGCGGATCCTCTTTGTGCGGGAAGGCAATCGTCTCTCTGTCTATGACATTCATGACCTGAGCAATATATCCGTGCGCAATGTGCTGGAGATCAATGCGCCAGATGCCAACGTGACCCGGGTCGAGCTGCTCTCCGGTGCCTCCTCCCTGCTGGTGGGCAACGACAACGGCATCATCTCCCAGTGGTTTGAAGTGGCAAAAGATGGCAAACGCCAGTTCACTCAGATCCGTGACTTCAAGGGCGATGGCGCGGTGGATCTTCTGACCCCCGAGCACTATCGCAAAGCCTTCATCAGTGCCGACAAGGACGGCATCATCAGCTTCTTCCACGCCACTGGCGAGACCAAGCTGCTGACCGAGACGGTGGAAGGGGGTGAACTCTCTGCCCTGGCCATCTCCCCCCGTCACAACCTGTTGCTGATGCAGCAAGGGGAGACCTTCAAGCTTTTCTCGGTGGAGAACGATCACCCCGAGGTGACCTGGTCGGCCCTGTGGCAGAAGGTATGGTATGAAGGGTATCCGGAGCCCCAGTATGTGTGGCAATCCACCTCCGCCAGCAACGACTTTGAAGCCAAGCTGAGCCTGGTGCCACTGGTATTCGGTACGCTGAAAGCCTCTTTCTACGCCATGGTGTTTGCGGTGCCGCTCGGTGTCGCCGGTGCTATCTATACCGCCTACTTCATGTCGGCGGGGCTGCGCAAATACGTCAAACCGACGGTGGAGATCATGGCGGCGTTGCCGACCGTTATCCTGGGCTTCCTGGCGGGTCTGTGGCTGGCGCCCATCATAGAGGGGGCGCTGCCCGGGGTGATCCTGCTGTTGATCCTGCTGCCGATGGGGATGCTGTTGACCGCACTGGTCTGGAACTACCTGCCGGAGCGTGGCAAGTCCTGGCTGCCGGAGGGATGGCACGCCATCCTGCTTATTCCAGTGCTGCTGCTGATTGGCTGGGGGGCCTTCGCCCTGAGCCCGCTCATCGAGAATGCCTTTATGCACGGTGATTCGCGCATCTGGCTGACCCACGAAATGGGTATCAAGTTTGACCAGCGCAATTCGCTGGTGGTCGGTATCGCCATGGGCTTTGCGGTCATCCCCACCATCTTCTCCATCGCCGAAGATGCGGTCTTCTCGGTGCCCAAGCACCTGACCCAGGGCTCGCTGGCGTTGGGGGCTACCCCGTGGCAGACCCTGAGCCGAGTGGTGATCCTCACTGCCAGCCCGGGCATCTTCTCGGCGGTGATGATGGGCCTTGGCCGTGCCGTGGGCGAAACCATGATCGTACTGATGGCTACCGGCAACACCCCCATCATGGACTTCTCCATGTTCCAGGGGCTGCGTACTCTGGCCGCCAACATTGCGGTGGAGATGCCGGAGTCGGAAGTGGGCAGCTCCCACTATCGGGTATTGTTCCTCGCGGCCTTCGTCCTGTTTGTGTTCACCTTTATGTTCAACACCCTGGCCGAGTTTGTCCGTCAGCGGTTGCGTGAAAAATACAGCTCGATGTAAGGGGCGGCTCTGTAATGGACAAGGAATCGACAATGGGTAAGTGGTTTAAATCAGGGGCCCCCTGGATCTGGATGACCGGCGGAGCCGTCAGCCTGAGTCTGGTGGCGGTACTGGGTCTGCTGCTGCTGATCGGATGGCGTGGTCTGGTCTACTTCTGGCCGCACCCCATCTATGAGTGGCAGCTGGAGGACGCCAGCGGCAACAAGAGCGTGCTGATCGGCGAGATCAACGATCGCGAGCTGGTGCCGGTGGAGCGACTGCGCGCCGCAGGTCTGCCGCTGGAGGGGGAAGAGCGCGAGCTGCTGACCCGCTATCTGGTCAAGACCGGCAACCGTGAGTTCGTCGACCTCGATTTTCGCTGGGTATTGGAGACTGACATCAAGTCCCAGAGCCAGCCAGCCGAGCTGGCCATGGTTGAGCGTGCCACCAACGGTAACTTCTACGGTTATATCGTCGGGGTAAAAGAGGATGGCCGCGAGCTGACTTCGGATCTGCATCCTGCCCTGCAGCGGGTGCTGGCGAGAGCCAATGCCCTCTCCGAACAGGCCAACGATCTGCAAAAAGGGGACATCGGCAGCATCAACTATCAGCTGGAGCGGCTGCGCCTGAAAGAGCGCAAGGCCGAGCTGGAAGAGAAGCTGACCGATCAGCTGAAAGCTCAGCTGGAGCGTGAACGTCAGGCCCTTAACGATCGTTATCAGGTGCTGGAAAAAGAGCTCTTCTCACTGCGCAGTCAGGCTGACCGGGACAGCATCACCGTCAAGGATATGCGTGGCGAGCTGGTGACCATGCCCATGTCCAGGGTACTGGATGTGGTATGGCCCAACGACATGAGCCTGCTGGCCAAGGTGGGTCACTGGTTCCACCAGATCGGCAAGTTTGTATCCGACGATCCCCGTGAGGCGAACACCGAGGGCGGCGTCTTCCCGGCCATCTTCGGCACCGTCTTCATGGTGTTCCTGATGGCGATCATCGTGACCCCGCTCGGCGTGGTGGCGGCGGTCTACCTGCACGAGTACGCAGGCAAGAACAGCCTGACCAAGATCATCCGCATCGCGGTGATCAATCTGGCGGGCGTGCCCTCCATCGTCTACGGCGTGTTTGGTCTGGGCTTCTTCGTCTACACGCTCGGTGGCTCGCTGGATCAGCTGTTCTACCCGGAAGCGCTGCCGAGCCCGACCTTTGGTTCACCTGGCGTGATTTGGTCGGCGCTGACCCTGGCTATCCTGACCCTGCCGGTGGTGATTGTCTCCACCGAAGAGGGGCTGGCGCGGATCCCGAGCACCATCCGTCAGGGCTCGTTGGCACTGGGCGCCACCCAGGCCGAGACCTTGTGGCGCATCGTGCTGCCGATGGCGAGCCCGGCCATCATGACCGGCCTTATTCTGGCGATTGCCCGTGCAGCCGGTGAAGTAGCGCCGCTGATGCTGGTGGGGGTGGTGAAACTGGCACCGACCTTGCCGATGGATGGCAACTTCCCGTATCTGCATGTGGAGCGCAAGTTCATGCACCTGGGCTTCCACATCTATGACGTCGGCTTCCAGAGCCCCAACGTCGAGGCGGCCCGCCCGCTGGTCTACGCCACCTCCTTCCTGCTGGTGACGGTGATCGTGGGCCTGAACCTGACCGCTATCGGTATTCGTAACCACTTGCGCGAGAAATTCCGGTCGCTGGAACATTGATAGGCCAGCCACCACAGAGACGGGCAGGGGACAGGGTTCCCTGCCAGCCAAGCGTTCCGGCCGCGGGCGATGAGATTGCCCGCCGCCACCGACAGATTTTGAGGTAACAGATGATCAACGTAACGACTACGTCTACCCAGCACACCGCGCTGGACCTGCTTAACCTGAGCCCGGAGCAGACCGCGCTGGAGGTGAAGGATCTCAACCTGTACTACGGCAGCAAGCAGGCGTTGTTCAACGTCAACATGAAGATCCCCAAAGGGCAGGTGACCGCCTTCATCGGCCCGTCAGGCTGTGGCAAATCGACCCTGCTGCGCTGCATCAACCGGATGAACGATCTGGTGGAGATCTGCCGCATCGACGGGGAGATCCTGCTGCACGGCCACAACATCTATGACAAGAGCGTGGATGTATCCGCCCTGCGCCGTCAGGTGGGCATGGTGTTCCAGCGCCCGAACCCGTTCCCCAAGTCTATTTACGAGAACGTGGTCTATGGTCTGCGCCTGCAGGGGATCAACGATCGCCGCACCCTGGATGAGGCCGCCGAGCGCTCCCTGCGCGGTGCGGCCCTGTGGGACGAGGTGAAGGATCGTCTGCACGACAACGCCTTCGGTCTCTCCGGGGGTCAGCAGCAGCGTCTGGTGATCGCCCGCGCCATCGCCATCGAGCCGGAAGTGTTGCTGCTCGATGAACCGACCTCGGCGCTCGACCCCATCTCCACCCTCACCATCGAGGAGTTGATCAACGAGCTCAAGAGCCAGTTCACCGTGGTGATTGTGACCCACAACATGCAACAGGCCGCGCGGGTGTCGGATCAGACCGCCTTCATGTACATGGGCGAGCTTATCGAGTACTCGGATACCAACACCATCTTCACTACACCGGCCAAGAAGAAGACCGAGGATTACATCACAGGTCGCTATGGCTAAGGCGTGGTTGAACAAGGGTTATGGATATGAACATGATGAGCATCAATAAACAGATTACCGGTCAGTTCAACGGCTAAGGCATACTCGGAGCATCAAGGATTATTTGTATGGACAATATGAACCTCAATAAACACATCTCCGGTCAATTCAATGCCGAGCTAGAGAGCGTGCGCAATCAGGTGCTGGTGATGGGCGGTCTGGTAGAGCAGCAGCTCACCGACGCCATTGCGGCGATCCACGATCAGGATCTCGATGCGGCGCGCAAGATCGTGGCCAACGACCACAAGGTCAACGCGATGGAAGTGGCGATCGACGAGGAGTGCACCCGCATCATCGCCAAGCGTCAGCCGACCGCCTCCGACCTGCGACTGGTGATGGCCATCATCAAGACCATCACCGATCTGGAGCGCATTGGCGACGTGGCCGACAAGATCGCCCGCATGCTGACCGACAACGCCAACAAGCCGCAGCCGCCGCTGGTGTCGCTGGAGAACATGGGCCGTCGTACCATCAAGATGCTGCACGATGTGCTCGACGCTTTCGCCCGCATGGATCTGGATGCGGCGCTGGCGGTCTACAAGGAAGATGACAAGGTAGACCGCGAGTACGAGTCCATCATCCGCGAGCTGATGACCTATATGATGGAAGATCCCCGCACCATCCCCCAGGTGCTCAACGTCCTGTGGGCGGCACGTGCCATCGAGCGGGTCGGCGATCGCTGCCAGCACATCTGCGAGTACATCGTCTACTACGTGAAAGGCAAGGATGTACGCCACACCAAGGCGGACGATCTGGGCACCTTGCTGGGCAAGGGCTAACCGGAAGTGAATAAAAAGGCGCGTGAAGCGCCTTTTTTGTTGCATAACTGGTCGGAGTAAGATAAAGCCCCCAACTGGCTGTTTTCTGATAGAATACTCCCCCTGTGTGAGTCCCGGATGGGCTCACGGTCCGGTCTCCCGGGCCCAGTTTGCCGTCTTGTGCTAAGGCGGGTGTAGCAATAGGTTAATCATGAGTTTTGCCGATAGTTTGTTCTTTTTAATGCTGCTGGTTGGCGGCAGTGTGTTCTTCTCCCTCTCCGAGATCTCTCTCGCCGCGTCTCGCAAAATCAAATTGCAGGTGATGGCGGATGAAGGTAATCGCCAGGCCGAAAAGGTGCTGGCCCTGCAGGCCCAGCCGGGCAACTTTTTCACCGTGGTGCAGATTGGCCTCAATACCGTCGCCATTCTGGGCGGTATCCTGGGTGAGTCTGCCCTCAACCCCGCCATCAAGGGGATTGTCTCCCAGTTCTACCAGGGACCCTGGCTTGGCGAGATCAGCTCTGGTGCGTCCTTCGTGTTCGTCACCGGTATGTTTATCCTGATCGCCGATCTGATGCCCAAGCGTCTGGCCATGATCATGCCCGAGCAGATTGCCGTGGTGGTGGTGCGCCCCATGCTCTTCTTCGTCACCCTGCTGATGCCGCTGGTATGGATTTTCAATGGTCTGGCCAATACCCTGTTTCGCCTGATGCGCATTTCTACAGAGCGCAACGACGAGATCACCTCCGATGATATCTATGCGGTAATGGATGCCGGTGCCGAGGCTGGAGTTATCCAGCGCGAGGAGCATCAACTCATCGAGAACGTGTTCGAACTGCAGTCACTCTGCGTCACCTCCGCCATGACGGCTCGAGAGAGCCTCATCTACTTCACCCTGCAAGAGGATGAAGAGGACATCAAGGCGAAGATCGCCGAACACCCCCACAACAAGTTTCTGGTCTGTGACCACAACCTCGACAGCATCAAGGGCTTTGTCGATGCCAAGGAGCTGCTGATCCGCGTCATCAGCGGCCAGAGCATCGATCTCAACAGCGGCTCGCTGGTACAAAACGTCATCATCATTCCCGATACCCTGAACCTCTATGAGGCGATGGAGTACTTCAAAAATCATCGTGGCGACTTTGCCGTGGTGATGAACGAGTACGCGCTGGTGGTGGGGATCGTCACCATGAACGACCTGATGAGCACCGTCATGGGCGAGTGGGCGACCCACGTGGTGGAAGAGCAGATCGTCCAGCGCGACGAGAACTCCTGGCTGGTGGACGGGGTCACCCCCATCTCCGACGTGATGCGCGCCTTCGATATAGAAGAGTTTCCGGACGATCAGAACTACGAGACCATCGCCGGTTTCATCATGTATATGCTGCGCAAGATCCCCAAGCGCACTGACTCGGTCAAATACGCCGGTTACAAGTTCGAAGTGGTGGATATCGACAGTTACAAGATCGATCAGCTGCTGGTTACCCGGGTCGAGCCGGTGGTGGCCGAGAAGCCAGCTCAGGAATCGTAAAAGGAGCGACATAAAAGTCATGAAGATGCAGTCTCATTCCCGTGCGCTGGCCTGTGTCGCGCTCGCCCTGGCACTGGGTGCCTGTAGCCAGAGCGCGCCGCGCAAAGCCACAGTGGCAGCCAAGCCGGTTGCCCCCAAGCCCGCGGTGGTCGTGCCGCAGCCGGATCCCGATGCGGTGGTGCAAAGCGGCATGGCCGAGCCGAGCCCGGTCTTTGATGAGCAGTACCATGGCCCGGATCAGGGGTCGCTGGAGTCGGTGACCGCCCTGTTTGCCCGTGGCTACATCGAGTCGGCTATGCGCGAGACCATGCTGGCGGCGGTGCACAACGACTATCCGCTGCTCGGCATGCGGGATGTGCGGTTGACCGATCCGGTCTCCAAATTCCTCACCTCCGAGCATGCGGCCACCACGGCCCATGACTACCTATATGCAGGCGTACAGCGTCGCCTCGGTCGTCCGCTCAGCCCTGCCCAGTGGGAGCAGATCTGGCGCGGTTTGCCGCAGCAGGGTCGGGTCTCCGACTGGGTCAAACAGATTAAGCGAGTGCTGGCCGGGCGTTAAGTCGCCAGCGGATCAAGATAGTGATGAGGCCACCTTCGGGTGGCCTCTTGCATTTCTGCGTTTGCCTCGCCGTTTGCACGCTGATTTCTGCTGATACTGATTGCCGCCCGTGGCACTTTGTTTTATCTTATTTTGGCCATCTAAACATCTATATGTTTTTATGGCCGCATAATAAAAGGGCTTCCCAGGATGAAGCGGGACGATCTGCAGCGATTCGATGCGAAACCGCAGATCAACAAAACAAACAGATAAATACGCAAATAAACAACGCACATAACTAAGAGACACGACAGATGGAAACCAGGGAATTGTGGGTGCTGGATGGGGGTATGGGGCGCGAGCTGGCACGGCGGGGTGCACCGTTTCGTCAGCCGGAGTGGTCGGCGCTGGCCCTGATGGAGGCGCCAGAGACGGTGCGCGACGTGCATCAGGCCTATGTGGCGAGCGGAGCCCGGGTCATTACTACCAATAGCTATGCGCTGGTGCCGTTTCATATCGGCGATGAGCGTTTCTTTGCCGACGGGGAGGGGCTGGCAGCGCTGGCCGGACAACTGGCCCGTGAGGTGGCTGACGCGCAGAAGGGCGCCGTGCAGGTGGCGGGCTCTCTGCCGCCGCTGTTTGGCTCCTACCGTGCCGACCTGTTCAAGGCGGACAAGGTAAGCGAGCTGGCGACGCCGCTTATCCGCGCGCTATCCCCTTATGTGGATATCTGGTTGGCCGAGACCATGAGCCTGATTGCCGAGCCACTGGCCCTGAAAGCGCTGCTGCCTGACGATGGCAAGCCGTTCTGGGCCTCCTTCACGCTGGAAGATGAGGCGCCGGGCAACGAGCCGCGACTGCGTTCCGGCGAGCGGGTGGCTGATGCGGTTACCGCACTGGTGGCGGCCGGAGTCGATGCCATCCTGTTCAATTGCTGTCAGCCCGAGGTGATCGAGGGGGCCCTCGAGGTTGCCCGCACCCGATTGCAGGCGCTGGGCCGCGCAGACATTCGCCTCGGTGCCTATGCCAACGCCTTCCCGCCGCAACCCAAAGAGGCCACCGCCAACGACGGACTGGACGAGATCCGTGCCGATCTGGGGCCGCTGGATTACCTTGGCTGGGCTGAGCGCTGGCGCGCAGCCGGGGCGAACTTGATCGGCGGTTGCTGCGGTATCGGCCCCGAGCATATTCAGGCGCTGAGCCGCCGGTTGCGCTAAGGAGCTTCCATGAAAGAGAGCAAGATTGGGCTCTGGTCACTCACCGCGCTGGTGTTCAGCTCCATGGTGGGGGCGGGGATTTTCAGCCTGCCCCAGAACATGGCCGAGGTGGCAGGAGCGCGCGCCGTGCTGATCGGCTGGGGCGTGACGGGGGTGGGCATCCTGGCGCTCGCCATGAGTTTTCTCTATCTGTCGCGACTCAGACCCGATCTCGACGGCGGCATCTACAGCTACGCCCGCGCCGGTTTTGGCGAGCTGGTGGGCTTCTTCTCCGCCTGGGGCTATTGGCTCTGCGCCACCATCGGCGTGGTGGGTTATCTGGTGATCGCCTTTGCGGCGCTGGGCAGCTTCGTCGATACGCCGGAGCAGGTCTGGTTTGGTGAGGGCAACACTCTGGCGGCGTTTGTCGGCGAGTCCTGCATCCTCTGGGCGGTGCACCTGCTGGTGGCCCGCGGCGTGCAGCAGGCGGCGCTGTTCAATCTGGTGGCGACCCTGGCCAAAAGCCTGCCGCTGCTGCTGTTTATCCTGTTTGCCTGCTACTGGTTCGATCCGGTCACCTTCGCGGCGGATCAGCAGGGCAGCACCCTGGCGGTGCCGGTCTCCGAGCAGGTGCGCAACACCATGCTGATCACCCTCTGGGTCTTCACCGGTATCGAGGGGGCCGCGGTGTTGTCGGCCCGCGCCAGAAACCGGCGGGATGTGGGCACCGCCACCGTGCTTGGGGTGCTATTGGCGCTGCTGCTCTATGTGCTTATCTCGGTGCTGGCGCTCGGAATATTGAGTCGGCCCGAGCTGGCGGCGCTGCCCAACCCCTCCATGGCAGGGCTGATGGCTCAGATGACCGGCTCCTGGGGCAAGCTGCTCATCAGCGTCGGCCTTATCGTCTCGGTGCTTGCCTCCTACGTGAGCTGGACCCTCTTCTCGGCGGAGGTGCCGTTCAGCGCAGCCCGCCACGGCGCATTTCCCGCAATCTTCCGGCGCCAGAACCGCAATGGGACGCCTATCGCCTCGCTCTGGCTCACCAGCTTGACGGTGCAGACTTGCCTGCTGCTGGTGTGGCTGCTCGGCAAGGGCTACACCAGTCTGCTGCTTATCTCCACCTCGATGATTTTGGTGCCCTACCTGCTGATCGGCCTGTTTCTGCTCAAGCTTTCGTTCAGCAAGGAGGGAGAGAGTGGGCAGGGCCGAGGCCTGATGCGGGCGGTGGCACTGGTGGCGAGCGGTTACGGCTTCTGGCTGCTCTATGCTGCCGGGGTGGAGTATCTGCTGCTCTCCTTGCTGCTCTACGGGCCTGGTCTGCTGCTGTTTCTCTACAGCCGCCGTCAGCTGGGCGCAGATCTTTGCCTGAGTGGTCGCGAACGGCTGTTGGCCGGAGTGACCTTGCTGAGCCTGATCCCCGCCGTCTGGTCGTTCGCCCATCTCTGATATCGAAGATGTGACTGACCATAAAAGAGAGCGCCACCGTGGCGCTCTCTTGTTTTCAGGGACTGGTTATCAGGGGCTTGCTATCCGGGAGTTGCGATTCGGGGCGAAGGTTCAGCGGCTGGCAGGTCCGGCCGGTTTGCCAAACAGCACCGCGAGTTTTTGTCGCCAAGGCAGGCCACGGGCGTCGCGCAGCATGTCGCGCCACTCGTGGAAGGTGAGGGTGAGGGGATTGAAGCTGTGGATCGGCTTGGTGATGCCGAAGCGGCACGGCTCGGCCGGGTCTTCTTCCACAAAGGTGCCGAACAGCCGATCCCAGATGATCAGCACCCCGGCAAAGTTGCGGTCTATGTACTTGGCGTTGCTGGCGTGATGCACCCTGTGGTGGGAGGGGGTGTTGAAGATCCACTCCAGCCAGCCGAGTTTGCCCACTACCTGGGTGTGGACGAAGAACTGGAAGCCCAGACTCAGCAGCACGGTGGCGACCACCGCCTCGGGCGGGAAGCCGATGACAATCATCGGGATCCAGAACAGCCACATGCCGGAGATGGGATACATCAGGCTCTGGCGAAAGGCGGTGGAGAGGTTGAGCCGCTCCGAGCTGTGATGTACCACGTGGGAAGCCCACAGCCAGCGCACATGGTGGCTGGTGAAGTGGAACAGCCAGTAACAGAGATCCTGCAACAGAAACAGCAGTAGCACACTCCAGAGATTCAGCTCGATATCGAACAGCCGCCAGCCCCATAGGGTGTCATACAGATAAGCAATGGCGATGGCCGCCAGCGCATCGCCCCCTTGGTGCATCAGGGCCAGGGCGGCGTTGGCGAACAGATCCCGCCACTGGTAGGTGGCGGTTGGAAAGGCCGCGCCATGTTTGCGCAGGTAGAGCATCTCCCAGCCGATAAAGGCCAGAAAAACCGGGGAGAGGTAGAGCAGAAGCAGTTGCACATCCATATGCGGCCATCCATTCAGAGCAATTGCTCTCCAGCATAAAGGATGGCTTTAATATTTCATTAACATTTTTCTGCCAACGAAGAGATGGCATGAAATATGGCGCGGCAGCAGAGGAAGGTGCGGCGGATGGCTATGCTTGATGCAGGCTTTTTCAGGAGGTGCTGGCTTATGCGCGTCTGGTGTTGCTTGTTGCTGGGGTTGTGCATGATGGCCCAGGCCAAAACCCGTGTTGAAATTTTGGCCGATGCCAACTATCCCCCCTACTCCTGGCAGGAGGGGGAGGAGGTCAGGGGGATCTATGCCGATATTATCCGCGAGG
Organism: Aeromonas sp. 603607; assembly: GCF_049171595.1. Lineage (NCBI taxonomy): Bacteria > Pseudomonadati > Pseudomonadota > Gammaproteobacteria > Aeromonadales > Aeromonadaceae > Aeromonas > Aeromonas sp. 603607. The sequence goes on along the minus strand of NZ_JAAKOV010000018.1, from coordinate 43,353 downwards.
TGACCTCTGCCATGCCTGACTATGAGGTGGTGCTCAAGCCGATGCCGTGGCGGCGCGGTCTGAGCATGGTGGAGCAGGGCAGCGCCTTCGCCATCTTTCCGCCTTACTACCAGCCCGACAGTCGCCCCTGGATGTGGCCCTACTCCCAGCCGATGCTGGATGAAGAGCTGGTGGTGATGTGCGGCGCCAGTGTGGCGGCCAATACTCCGCAGGCCAGGTTTCCGCTCGACTATCATGGTTTACGCTTTGGCATGAACGCCGGTTTTGCCGTCGGCGGTGATGCCTTTTGGCAGGCGGTAAAAGAGAAGCAGATCGACGTGGAGGAGGTGAAAAGCAATCGGGAGAACTTGCTCAAGATTGTCCGCGGCCGGGTCGATTGCACCATCAATGATCGCCTCTCCCTGCTCTATGAGTTGCTCAACATGATAAAGGCCGATCAGCTGGCGGTGGCCGATATGTCCTTGCTCAAACAGGGGCCGGTGCTCAGCAAGGAGCAGGGGTTTCTCGGCTACAGCCGCAAGGGGGAGTACCCCTACAAACAGGCCTTTATCGACCAGTTTGACAAGGAGCTCTATCAGCTCAAAAAACGTGACGGGGTGAAAGTGATCGTGGAGCGCTATTTGGGAAAGTCCCCGCGCTGAGCCGATGAGAGGGGCACTCGGGTTCAGCTGGGTTAAGCCTGCTCAGCGTGACGCACAAGAAGAGGGACCTTGCGGTCCCTCTTCGTTTATCCAGCAGAGCGTGTTGGCTACAGCACCTGACTCAGGAACTGGCGCAGGCGTGGGGAGGGGGGATTGTCGAAGAAATCGGCCGGTTTTTCATCCACCAGCAGTTCGCCACTCTCCATAAAAAGCACCCGATCCGCTACCTCACGGGCAAAGCCCATCTCGTGGGTCACCACCACCATGGTCATCCCCTCACGAGCCAGCCCCTTCATCACATCCAGCACTTCCCCCACCATTTCGGGGTCCAGCGCACTGGTGGGCTCGTCAAACAGCATGATGCGCGGCTGCATGGCGAGCGCCCGGGCAATGGCTACCCGCTGTTGCTGACCACCGGAGAGTTGGGAGGGATAGCTGGCTGCTTTCACCGACAGCCCCACTTTCAGCAGCAGCGCCTTGGCTCTGTCTTCGGCCTCACGGCGCGACAGGCCACGCACCTTCTGCGGAGCGAGGCAGATATTATCCAGCACCGTCAGGTGGGGAAAGAGGTTGAAGGACTGGAACACCATGCCCACCTCTTCCCGCAGCTTGTTGACATCGCCCGGCTCGGTCAGGCTGATGCCGTCGACTACTATGTTGCCGTCGTTGATGGTCTCCAGCTGGTTGAGGGTGCGCAGGAAGGTGGACTTGCCCGAGCCACTGGGGCCGACGATCACCACCACTTCCCCTTCGGCGACCTGGGTGCTGACATTTTTCAGGGCATGCACTTCGCTGCCGTAAAACTTCTCGACACCGGTCGCTTTGATGATGGGATCAGTTGCTGCGCGCATATTTCGCCTCCAGAACACGAACCGGGAAGGCGAAGGGGGTGCCGGTGATGGCTGTACATCTCGACGCCTGTTGCATCTTGATGATGGGATCAGTTGCTGCGTGCATATTTCGCCTCCAGAAAACGAACCGGGAAGGCGAAGGGGGTGCCGGTGATGGCTGCACATCTCGACGCCTGTTGCACCTTGATGATGGGATCAGTTGCTGCGTGCATATTTCACCTCGAGACGGCGTACCAGGAAAGAGAGGGTGCCGGTGAGCACCAGATAGAGTAGGGCCACGGTAAACCACACCTCGAACGGACTGAAGGTGGAGCTCACCACCTCGCGCCCCGCCTTGGTCAGGTCGGTGATGGAGATGACCGAGACCAGCGAGGAGTCCTTGATCAGGTTGATGAACTGGCCTGCCAGCGGTGGCAGCACCCGCTTGAACGCCTGCGGCAGGATGACGTAGCGCATGGTCTGGGCCGAGGTCATACCCAGGCTGCGGCCTGCCTCCATCTGCCCCTTGTGGATGGAACTGATACCGGCGCGGACGATCTCCGCCACATAGGCACCGGTAAAGACCGCCAGCGCGGCGACCCCGGCGGTGAAGCGGTCGAGGTTCAGCACGGTGCCGATAAAGAAGTAGACGATAAAGATCTGCACCAGCAGCGGCGTGCCGCGGATCAGCTCAACGTAGGTGACCGCCAGATTGCGCAGGGCGGGATTGGGGGAGAGGCGCGCCAGCCCGGCCAAGGTGCCAAGCAAAATGGCGAAGATGCCCGCCACCAGCGAGAGCTGGACGGTGACCCAGACGCCCCAGGCGATGGGGCCGGCGGTCCAGCTCAGTTGGGTGTCGAGGGTATCGCCACGAAAAACGGTATCCCCTTCGGCGACTTGTACGCCGGTGCTGGCAATGGCTTGCCGCACATTGGGGTCGAGATCGTCTTGCAGGAACAGCTTGCCCTTCTCGGCCTCGCTGGTACCTGCAATCACGGTGCCGTCAAATTCGGCCAGATTCTTCTGCTCCGCTTGATAGGCGATGTATTGGGGAATGCGTTCCCAGCGCCAGGTGTAATCCACTGACTGGACAGCCTTGTAGATGCCGAATACGGCAACCAGCAGCATCAGGAGGAAAACCCCATGCCAGAGCAGCTGATTGGGCTGTTTTTCCATCTGTCTTGTCGGTTTGGGTGTGTGCACAGTCACAACCTCTTCTCGTTATTGTGTGGGGTGTTGCGAGAGGGAGCGGCAAGGCGCCCCCTTTTGAGGTTATTTGAGCTGACTCAGCCAGGCGTTGGATTCGAACCACTTCTTGTAGAGGCGGTCGTAGCTGCCGTCGCCCTTGATCTGGCGCAGGTAGTTGTTGAACCAGTTGAGGGTGTCCTGATCCCCTTTGCGGATGGCCCAGGCCAGCGGCTCGAAGGTGAATGGCTTGTCGAGGTGCACCACGGCGCCCTGATTCTGGGAGGCGAAAATAGCGTTGTAGGGCAGGTCATAGACGAACGCATCGACCTTGCCGTTGATCACTTCCAGCTTGGCGTCATCCTGAGTTTCAAACTGCAGCAGGGTGGCTTTGGGGATCAGGCGCTTGACTGCCTGCTCGCCGGTGGTGCCGAGCTTGACCGCGATCTTGTATTTCGGGTCGTTGAGGTCGGTGAAGGATTTGATTTCGCCCGCCTTCTCTTTGCGCAGGACGATGGTCTGGCCGACCACGATGTAAGGATCGGCAAAGTTGACCCGCAGGTTGCGCTGGGGAGTGACGGTCATGCCGCCCATGATGACGTCGAACTTGTTGGTCAGCAGCGCCGGAATGATGCCATCCCAGGCGGTGTTGACGAACTCGACCTTCACGCCCATCTCTTTGGCGACCATCTTGGCGAGATCCACGTCAAAGCCGATGTACTGGCCCTGCTTGTTGGTCATCTCGAAGGGTTGATAGCCGGCGTCGAAGCCGACTCGCAGCACGCCGCGTTCGAGCACGGCATCCAGGGTGGACGTGGGGGCAGGTGTCGGGGCCGCCGTGGCGATCCCGCAAAACAGCAGGGTAGAAAGAATCAGTTTTTTGATCATAAGTGACGTCTCTGTCGGTGGTGTGTTCGGCCTTGAACCTGATCCCGTGCGACTCCGTGGCACAAGAGACTGCTGCATCCGGCAACAGGCAAGACAGGATGAATGTCTTGAGCGGGACAAAAGCCCCATATGAGATGCTATGAATAGTGGTTGAGTGAAAAATGTACCAAAAACAAATTGTGTCAGAAGACTCAACAGGTTAGAGACATTTATTGCTCATGGCTTCATTCATAAAATCACACGAAAACAACATATCTATCTAATGGGGTGGGTTCAAGCCCAAATTATGCCCAAGACATTTTGTTACAAAGCCAAGGCGCCGCTTGCGGCTCTTATTGCACCGACAAGCTCCATAAGAGACTTTTTTCAGGGGCGGAGACAAATACGTATTGATGGGATATCACGCTCATTGCGCTGTTTGTCAGCAAACGAACGGGCTTTATTATGAAAACCATCAAGTCCCACTGGGTCTTGGCAAACGCTTCTCATATACTCAGTTACCCTCTCTGCATGGCTTTGGTATGGACGCCTCACTACTGCTTAAGCTGGATATTTTTACCTTGATGATCATGGCCTTGTGTGGCTATTGTCTCGGTTTCCTCACTCTTACCATCATTCGTGTTACCCACAACGATATTCCCGGTGTCGGGGTCTGGTGGTGGTCCAGTCTGTTTGCCATGCTGGGTCAGGCGGGATTTGCCAGTTTACTGCTGACCCCCACCCCCTATGGCTCCTGGGTTGGCAATGTCTTTCTGATTTTTCATGTGTCGCTGCTGCTGGTTGCCCAGCGCTGTTTCTTCCGTCAATCGCCAGGCTGGCCTGCCTGCTGGGGATTCATCCTGCTGTTTGCCGCCATCATGACCTGGTCGGTCGCCATCGATGGCCGGATTGCTGTGCGGGTGATGATCAGCAGCGCCACCTTCCTCATGCTCAGTACGCTCATCATCTGGCAGCTCTGGCGGCACGGTCGACCCGATTATCAGGTGGCAGTCTGGGTACTGATTGGCCTCAATCTGGTACTGATTGCCATGACATTGATGCGGATGTTTACCGTGTGGGGCGAGGTGATCGAAAGCCCGTTCCAGCGTCAGCTGTTCAACGTGTTGCCCTATGTCTCCATGCTGGTGGGCAGCTCCATGCTTACCTTCGGGGTGCTGCTGCTCTGCAACCAGCACCGGGCGCTGGAGCTGCGCTATCAGGCCAGTCATGACCCGCTGACCGGCTTGTTCAATCGCCGTGGTTTTATGGAGCGTCTGGCCCGGGGACGCCCTGCACAACAGGGGGCGTTGGTGGTGCTCGATCTGGATGACTTCAAGCAGATCAACGATCGGCATGGTCATGAGGTGGGTGATCGGGTGCTGGAGCGGGTCGGGTTGGCACTGCGCGAGCTGGAGGGGGTATTGGCGGGCCGCTTTGGGGGTGAGGAGTTTGTGCTGCTGTTTCGCCATGTCGCCGCAGACGAGGCCATCGCCCGTTGCCAGTCACTGCTGGTTCAGCTTGCGGCCAGCGAGGTGGAGGGGATTCATATCACCGTCAGCATGGGTATTGCTTACTGGCAGGGGGAGTGGCACTTTGACAGCCTGTTCAGCCGTGCGGATGACGCTCTCTATCGGGCCAAGCGGGAAGGAAAGAACCGGGTCTGTCAGGCGGCCTGATGCAGGAATAGGTTCAGGAATAAAATCAGGGCGCGGTGATCCGCGCCCTGTCTGCTTGCCGGATATAGCTCGTTAGCTGCCACCCGCTAATCTGCATTCGCTTGAGGGGGTCTCGGTGCCTGCGCCTTGAGGAAGGGGAGCAGCAGCAGGGCCGAGACACCTGCCGCCACCGAGATCACCACGAAGAAGCCGTTCCAGTGCCAGATCTCCATCACCTTGGCCAGCGGATAGCCTGACAGCGCCGCCCCCATGTAGGCAAACAGGCCGACAAAGCCGGTGGCGGCCCCCGCCGAGTTTTTGTGGGAGCACTCCGCCGCTGCCATGCCGATCAGCATCTGGGGGCCAAACACGAAGAAGCCGATGGTAAAGAAGCAGGCCGCCTGCATCACATAGCTGAAGAAGGGCATCAGCCAGAGCGATCCCACCGCCAGCAGGATCCCCACCGCAAAGATCAGGTTCATCGGGCCACGGTTGCCGTTGAACAGCTTGTCCGATCCCCAACCCGCCACCAAAGCGCCGATAAAGCCCCCCACCTCGAACATGGAGATGGCCGAGTTGGCGCTCATCAGATTGAAGCCGCGCTGCTCGGTCATGTAGAGGTTGCCCCAGTCATTGATGGCGGTGCGCACCACATAGACCAACACGTAGCAGCAGGCGAGCAGCCAGATATAGGGGTTGCCCAGCACATATTTGCGCAGGATCTGGCGATGGGAGAGCCCCGCATCCTGGGTCTGCTGGGCCAGCTCCATGGCGTCCTTGCGCCACTCGCCCACTGTCGGCAGTCCCATGGCATTCGGGGTATCCCGCAGTCGCCAGCAGAGGAACAACCCCGCAAGGATGGCGATAAGGCCGGGCACTATCATGCCGTAGCGCCAGCCATGTTGCAGGGCGATGGTGCTGACGATGAGGGGGATAAGTGCCCCGCCGACGTTATGGGCGGTGTTCCAGGCCGACCACCAGACCCCGCGCTCGGTACGCGAATACCAGCTTGTGAGCAGCTTGGAGCAGGGGGGCCAGCCCCAGCCCTGGAAGAAGGCGTTGGCGACCCAGAGGGCGGCAAACATCCAGAGTGCCGACGAGAGGCCGAACAGGATATTGATAACGCCGGTGGCCATCAGTCCGACACCCATAAAGTAGCGCGGGTTGGCGCGGTCACTGATGATGCCGGAGAAGAACTTGGAGCAGCCGTAGGTGATGTAGAACAGGGTCCAGAGCATGCCGATGTCGGACTTGTCCAGCATGCCGCTCGCCAGCATGTCCGGCATGGCGAAGTTGAAACTCTTGCGAGTGAAGTAGAAGACCGCGTAGCCCAGATACATGGTCAGCAGCAGGTGCAGCCGCCAGTGGCGATAGGTGGCGTCGATCTCGCCCTGATCCCGGATAAGGGGCCGGGGCGGCGCGCTTCTCATAAAACTCAGCACAGGCAGGCCCTCTGGTGGTGATTAGCCATGACTCTCTTCCCGTCTGCGACTGGGCAGGTTGACCGTCAGCTGGGTGCCGTGGATGCAGGAGAGTTGCAGACTGCCTCCGAGGGCCTGTACCCGTTCGCGAATGCCGAGCAGGCCATAGCCCTGTTGCGGGCGGCTTTCAGGCAGACCGCGGCCATCATCTTCCAGTACCAGTTGCAACAGCTCGCCGCTGGCCCGGGCGCGAATGGTGACCGAGTGGGCGTTGGCATGTTTGACCACGTTGTTGAGCCCCTCCTGACAGACCCGAAACAGGGTGACCCGCTGGGCATCGGAGAGATCGCCATCTGCCAGTTGCCACACCAGCCGGGTGACGATGCCGTGACGCTCCAGCTCCAGCTCTCTGAGCAGTGCCCGTACCGCCTGTTCCAGAGTCATGTCGTCGAGCTGGCGCGGGCGCAGCCGCCCGAGCAGACCGCGCACAGCGTCATAGATCCCGAGCGATAGTGTGTCGATCAGGGCGCTGCTCTGGCCCACCCCGGCATTATCGGGGGCAAGGCGGCGCACGATCCCTGCCTGGGTACGAATGGCTGTGATGGTCTGGCCGATGTCGTCGTGCAGCTCGCGCGCCACCTCCTTGCGGATGCTCTCCTCGGTCTCCAGCAGCCGCTCAGTGAGTTGGCGATTGTGGGCAAGCTGGCGGGTCAGCGCCTGATTGAGCTCGCGCTGGCGCTGGATCCCGGCACCCAGCAGCAGGCCGGTGAGGCTCTGGGCCAGCAGGGAGAGCAGCAGATCGAGGGGGTGGTCATGCCAGGCTTGGCTCGCCAGCAGGGCGATGGTGTTCATCAGGGTGGCGAGCAGCGCCCCCTGCCAGCCGTAGCGCCACGCCATGGCGATGATGGGGATGGCCAGACAAAACGGGGTAAAGCGTACCAGCGAGTTGGGCAACCCCAGTTGCAGCCAGAGGCTCAGCACGAACAGCAGCAGATACCAGACCAGATGGCGAAAGCGCCACTCCACCGGCTGATCCACCAACGCAGGCCCCAGCGGCACCCAGGTGGCGCGGGTGAGGTAGTGCCAGATCAGCATGCAGGTGGAGGTCAGCGTCAGCCCGCCGGTCAGGCTGAGCAGCAGGGCCGAAAGGCCATCTTCCCCCGCCAGATACCAGAGCAGGGCTTGCAGCAGCGCAGCTGCCGTGACGGTGGCGAGCAGCAGCAACAGTTGTTGCCAGTCGTTGCGCACCTGCTGGCGGCGGGCAATCAGCAGCGGTATCAGGGTCAGCAGACTGCCCGCGACCAGCCACGGCCAGTGGGGTAGCCCCACTTCCAGATTGAGCCAGTAGAGCAGCAGCCCTTCGCACAACAACAGCGGCGGCCAGTAGTGGCCCGGGCTTTGCAGCAGCAAGCCGAGGCGCAGGCCGAAGGGGAACAGCAGCACCGCCAGCGCCGGGCCGCCCGCCAGATGCAGGCTGATGCTCCAGAGACAAAACCAGCCGGCGGCAAAGATGAAACAGGCCGCCAGCGCGATGGCGACATAGCTGGCAAAACGGGAGATCACCAGCTATCCAGCATGCGGTGGGCCAGCTCGACGTTGTTGCTGACCTTGAGCTTGTCCATCAGATTGGCGCGATGGACGTGAACCGTCTTGGGGGAGAGGCCAAGCTGCTCGGCGATGGCCTTCACCTCCAGCCCCTGTGCCAGCAACTGGGCAATCTCCCGCTCCCGATTGGTGAGGGGATCCCGGCTGCTGCTGGCCAGTTTCTGGGCGATGTCCGGCGTCAGATAACACCCACCCAGGGCGGCGGTGCGCACGGCAGCGATCAGCTCGTCCGGACTGCAGCGTTTGGAGAGAAAACCCTTGGCGCCTGTTTGCAACGCCTGCTCGATGAGGGCCGGGCTGTCGTGCACCGAGAGCATCACCACCGCAAGGCCGGAGGGGAGCAGCTTGAGCAGCTCCAGCCCCGATTGGTCGGGCATCGAGATGTCGCAGACGCAGACTCGCGCCCCGCTGCCGGGCAGGCCGGCAAGGGCGTCGCTGGCGGAGCCGAATTCGGCGACCACCTGCAGGTCTGGCTCCAGATTGAGCAGTTGGGCAAAACCGGATCGGACGATCTGGTGATCGTCGATGAGGGCAATTTTTATCATGATGTCAGCCTGAAATTCGGTGCGTCATGACCATGACGCGGCCAACAAGATACCTGCCCCCCGAGTCAGGCTCAAGCAGCAGCAGGAAAAGGGGCTAAAAACCGGGGGGCAAGGTGCGCAAAGCTTGATCGGGATCAGCTGGCAAGGGCGAGCAAGCGGGCTGATCAACAGGGGAGGACCAGCCCGGGGGACTCAGCGGTGCAGCTCGCCAGCGCGCTCCGGCTGATAAACCACGTCCAGAATTTCGACCTCGATGGTGCGACCGGCCGGGCCCGGCCAGGCGATGCTGTCGCCCACTTTCAGGCCGAGCAGGGCGCTGCCCACCGGCGCCAGTACCGAGATGTTGCTCTCGTCGCCCTTGGCATCGCGCGGGTAGACCAGGGTCAGGCAGAACTCGTTGCCGCTGCTCTGCATCTTGAAGCGTACCTTGCTGTTCATGGTGACCACGTCCGGCGGCATGTCGGCTGGTTCGCGGATCTCGGCGCGGTCCAGCTCCTCTTGCAGGGCCAGATGCTGCGGGTGGTTGCCGAGCAGTTGTTCAATACGGTCCAGATCAAGGCTGGAGATAACCAGATGAGGTTGTTTCATAAGATATTCCTTATCAATAGCGGATAGGCCCATACCGGCGGGTGCAGGTTGGCCATCACGCAAAGTGTTACAAAAATGGATTCAACAGGTTCAATCGATTGAAAATGCCATGCCCCCAAGCGACTCGCGGCCGAAGGAGCGAGGCGGGGGCTCAGCAGGGTGTGAGCAAATGCGAGGAAATAGCGAGTATTTTCATGGGGCTACCATAACCATTCTGGCCGGCCTTGGCAACCGTGATTGAGTGACTACTCAGGAGAGTGATAGTTGTACTGACGGATGATCCGCGTGAGCGAGCCATCACGGCGCATCTCGTCAATCACGGCTTGCCAGCGACGCCCTTCGGTGAAGGGAAAATCCTTGCTGGCCGCGATAAATAACTGGGTACGCATCAAGGATTCGCCTTTTACTATCTCATCGATGGAAAATCCGCCCGTCTGCTGGTTGTAGAGGATGACGTTCCAGGCTGCGACCCAGGCATCGATGCGTCCTCGTTGCAGTTTGAGGGCATTGAGGTCTTCGGTGGCGACGGTTTGGCTGGCGAGATTCAGCCTCTGCTTGAGCAGATACTGGCCGAAGGAGTGACGCAAGGTGCCCACCTTGAGTGAAGGAAGCGCGTTTATCATGAGCGGGGTGGGATGCTTGTGGCGATTGCTGACAATGAGGAACTCTTCATCAAGGATGGGGGAAACCCAGTAGTAGAGATGCTCCCGTTGAGAGCTGCGTACTGGCGGTATCAGCAGTACATCCTTGCGATGGGCGGTTTGGGTGAGGGCTCGGGCCAGCGGCATCAGCTCGATGGTGAGCGGCTCTTTGAGGCGCCGGGCGGCCTCCTCCATGATCTCGATGGCGACACCGCTTGGTTTGCCGTGAGAGGAGCGAATGACGTAAGGGGGCAGCTCGGCCGCCACCAGCACAATAGCTTGGGCACCGGTGTTCACCAGCAACAACAGCAGGGCAAAAAAGGGCAGGCAGAGAGCGCGCATCAAGGTCGTGAGCCAGAGTCGAATATGCAGAGTGTAACATTCCTGCCTGCGTTGTCGTTGTGCCCGCTGAGAGGTTGGGATCTCAGTCGAAGAAATCCCGCAGATCGCGCACTTCGTAATCAGCGAGTTGCTGCCAGGGGAGCTGCGCAGGCAGCTTGCGCAGGGTCACCTCCATCCGGTAGCTGCGATAGCCATCGAGGCTGGCCGACTCGACCACCAGCGGGATCTGCCACTGACTCGACCAGAGAATGCGGGTTCGTTGCTGCCCTTCGCGCTTTTCATACCAGCGGGCCTGCTCGGGGGCGGCCTCATCCAGCGGGGTCATCCCCTCGATCAGCCCCGGGTTGACGAGATGGCGGATCCGCAGCCAGTCGGGCTTGAAGGCCACCTGGCCATACTCTTCCACCGGCACTTCAACCAGCTGGTTGTGCCAGCTGTCGGCATAGCGCAGCTGAAGTTCACCCTCATCACTGCGGCTGACCCAGCGGGCCGCCATCTGGTGGGTAAAGTGCTTGTGGCCGGGCGTGGCGTCGTGAGTGGCGTGATAGGCACGGGCAAGGGGGAGGGGAATGAGCCGCTGGCTCCACACCTGATTGCCCACCCGCAGCCACTTCTCTTGCCAGACACTCTCTCTGGCGATGCCATCGCTGCCGGTGTTCCGGTCGTGATAGCTGATCCGGGCGGCGAGATCCGGGGGCGTGTCGTCAGCATGCAGGGGGAAGGCGAGGGTGCTGCCAAGCAGCCATAACGAAAGCAAAAGTCGCATCATCATCTGTCGCTCGAAAGAGCCGGGGCCCGGGCCGCTGAGTCGATTGCTCAGATGCAACCGGGCCCCTGCTGCTTACAGGCCGAGCGCCTCCCGCAGTTTGCCAAACACCTTGGTGTTATCCAGCGTGCCTTTGAAGCGGTTGCTGCCGGCGCCATCGGCAAACAGCATCACATCGCCGCCGCCGTGGGTTTCCGATGTCAGTTTGACGCCGGTCTCCTGCAGATAGTCATTGGCCATCACCTGATCGCTGGTGAGGACCGGGCGTACATCGGGGCGGTTGGGGCCGTTACCGAACACCAGGGTGGTGAAGGGCTTGCCATCCACGTCGTTCTGGGTCGAGCCATCGCCATTTTTCACCAGATCCAGCACCGGATTGCCCTTGGCGGAGTAGCCGTTAATGGTCATGGTGTGGTCATGGTCGGCGGTGACCACGATCAGGGTATCTTTCAGATCCACCTTGCCGAGCGCCGTCTTGACCGCCTCATCCAGAGCCACTGCATCGGTGAGCGAGCGCTTGGCGTTGGTGCCGTGCAGGGCATGATCGATACGGCCACCCTCTACCATCAGGAAGTAACCCTGACTGTTCTTGCTCAGCAGGTCGATCGCCTTGGCTGTCATTTCGGAGAGGGACGGCTGGGTATTGGCAGCCCCCTTGGCGACCCGATCCAGCTCGTAGTCGAGGTGGGATTTGCTGCTGAACAGACCGAGCACCTTGCCGCTGGTGACCTTGGCCAGTTCACTTTGGGTGGTGACATAGCTGTATCCCTGCGCCTTCATCTCCGCGGTCAGGTCGCGGTTGTCATTGCGACCGCCCTTGTTGCTGGCGCTGTAGGGGGTCCAGTGGTTGGCACCACCGCCCATCAGCACATCGACCCCATCCTTGAGGGCACTGTTATAGCCAGCGCCCCCAGGAACGGCCTGTGCGGCGATGTCATAAGCTGCATCCCGATGGCAGATGTGGGCGTAGGTAGCCGCCGGGGTCGCGTGGGTCAGCTCGGTAGTGGTGACGGCCCCGACCGATTTGCCTGCCGCCTTGGCCAGCTCCAGGATGGTGGGCACCGGCTTGCCGTTATCGCTGCTGCAATTGTTGACGGTTTTGTTGCCATTGACGTCTTTGCCGGGGGCAACGGCTTTGGTGTCGCTGCTCATGGCGATCACCTCGTTGTTCATCTTGACCCCGGTGGTGTAGGCCGCCATGGAGGGGGCCGAGTCGGTGGTCTGGGCATCGTTGGAGAAGGTCTTGATGCGGGCACTGCGCGGCAGTTTCATCATCTCCAGATTGCCCTCTTCCCCCACCTTGAACAGGCGGGTGGCGGTGAGCACGGTGGGGCCCATGCCATCACCGATAAAGAGAATGACGTTTTTGGCATCACCGGCTTGTGCCTGGGAGGTTGCGCCCAGCGCACTGAACAGGGCGGCGCAGACCAGCGTGTGCTTGATGGATGTGTTCATCTGTTTGCTCATGAAAGTGCTCCTTACAGCTTGGCCGCAGCCTTGATCTTGCCGAACACGGCGGTGTTATCGAGTGAGCCATGGAAGCTGTCAGCCCCCTTGCCGATGGCGCCGAGGAAGACATCGGTGCCGCCGTGGGTCTCGTTGCCGATCTCGCCCACCTTGACCACCACTTCCTGGTGGTAGTCATTGGCGGAGACGGTGGCATCGTCGAGCGGGGCGACGCTGCTGCGCGGGCCATCTACCCGGTTGTAGCCGTTGCCAAAACCTATGATGGTGTAGGGCATGCCCTCGCTATCCTTGCTTGGCTCGCCAGTCTCGTAGTTCTTCACCAACCCGAGTACGCCGGGGTTGTCGGCGGTGGTCTTGCCGGTGCGCTTGGCATAGCCGTTGAGCACGAGCGTGTGGTCGTGATCGGCGGTGACCACGATCAGGGTGTTTTTCAGCTCGGGGTCGCTCTTTTTCACCTCGTCGATGGCGGCTTTTATGGCGTTGTCGAAGGCGATGGTGTCCTGCAGCGCCCGCTTGGCGTTGGTGTCGTGCAGGGCGTGGTCGATGCGGCCCCCTTCCACCATCAGGAAGTAACCCTTCTCTTTGCCCTTGAGCTGCTTGATGGCGGCCAGGGTCATCTGGGCCAGTGACGGCTCGCTGGCGGGACGGTCCAGGTCATATTTCATGTGGCTGGAACCAAACAGACCCAGCAGCGGCTTGCCCGCATCGGCCTTGTTCAGCTCATCCAGATTGCTGGCAAACTGGTAGCCCTTGGCCTGCATTTCGCTGATGAGGTTGCGGCCATCCTCCCGCTTGCCCTTGTCGGCTTTGGGCAGGAAGAAGCTGCTGCCGCCACCGAGCACCACATCCAGTCCCTCCTTGAGGGCGCTGTTGTAGCCTTTGCCGCCCGGTACCAGCTGGACGGCGATATCGGCCTCCAGATCCCGGTTGCAGATATGGGCATAGGTAGCCGCCGGGGTGGCGTGGGTCACCCGGGTACTGGTTACCACGCCGGTACCGCGGCCATCGGCTTTGGCCAGCTCCAGCAGGGTGGTCACCGGCTTGCCGGCGCTCTTGCTGCAGTCGCTCTCATAGGTGGCGTCGCCGTCCATGCTGATGACGCCGTTGTTGCTCTTGACCCCGGTCATGTAGGCCGCCATGGAGGGGGCCGAGTCAGTGACCTGGGCATCGTGGGAGAAGGTCTTGATAAAGGCCGTCTCTGGCAGGGTATCGATGGTGAGATCACCCTCTTCGCCGACACCGTAGATGCGGGCTGCCGTCAGGGTGTTGAGGCCCATGCCGTCACCGAGGAAGAAGATGACGTTGGTGGGTTGGGCTGCGGGCTTGGTCGCCACCGTGTCATTGTCTGATTTGCAGCCGGCAGCCAGGGCGGCGCCGATCATCACTGCAAGTCCTGCCATTTTTCTCATTGGGGTTCGCTCCTTGTAAAACCTGAGCGCAGCCTAGAGGGGGCAGATGACACTTTTACTGACTATCGGTGACGGTTGTGTGAAAAAGTGATGAAAATGTTACACTATATCAATGTGTTATCTATCAATTGAGCCAGTTGGTCCGGTCGCTTCCGGCAAGGTTGCTCCGCCTCGGCGGTTTGCTGATTTGAGGAGGTGATGGTTAGAATGACCTGTCAAAAGAGGCCCGCAGCAGGTAAAATGCGCCCCCTTCGTTCGATGCCCGCGGCAGAGCGCTTGTTGTTCCATGCGCGCGCCCGCAGCCCCCACAGAGAGTAACGGATATGTCCATCAACTGGTTCCCCGGTCACATGCACAAGGCCCGCAAAGAGATTGCCGAGGTCATGCCCCAGGTCGATGTGATCATCGAGATGCTCGATGCCCGCATCCCCTTCTCCAGCGAAAACCCGCTGGTGCCCGAGCTGCGTGGTGATACCCCGGTGATCAAGGTGCTGAACAAGGCGGACCTGGCCGATCCGGCGATCACCGATCTGTGGGTGGCGCACATGGAAAAAGAGAAGGGGATCAAGGCGCTGCCGCTGACGCAACAAGAGCCGGAGAAGATCAAGCAACTGCTGACCCTCTGCCACGAAATGCTGCCGGAGCGCAATTTTGAGCTGCGCGGCGTGCGGGCGATGATCATGGGGATCCCCAACGTGGGCAAGTCCACTCTGATCAATACTCTGGCGGGACGCATCATCGCCCGTACCGGCAACGAGGCGGGGGTGACCAAGTCCCAGCAGCGGATCAAGCTGGATAACAACGTTATCCTGACCGATACCCCGGGTTTTCTCTGGCCCAAGCTCAATCCGCCCTCCTGCGGTTATCGTCTGGCCATCACCGCGGCCATCAAGGACACGGTGTTCGACTATGCCGATATCGCCATGTTCGCCGCCGATTACTTCATCAAGGCCTATCCGGAGCGGATCAAGGCGCGTTACCAGATTGACGAGTTGCCCGAGACCGAGATCGAGCTGCTGGAGATGATCGCCCGCCAGCGGGCGTTTATGCGCAAAGGGGGGCTGGCCGACTTGCACAAGGCGTCCGAGATCCTGATCAACGAGTTCCGCTCCGGCTTGCTTGGCCGCATCTCGCTGGAGACGCCGGAGATGGTGAGCGTCGAGATTGTCGAAGCCGCCGCAGAAGCCGAGCAAAAAGCCAAAGAGAAGGCCGAGCGGGAAGAGGAGCGTCAGGCCCGCGCCCGTCGCAAGTACGCCCGCAAGCGTCAGA
The DNA here is from genome assembly GCF_049171595.1 of Aeromonas sp. 603607. Classification (NCBI taxonomy): domain Bacteria; kingdom Pseudomonadati; phylum Pseudomonadota; class Gammaproteobacteria; order Aeromonadales; family Aeromonadaceae; genus Aeromonas; species Aeromonas sp. 603607. Next base: position 28,122 of record NZ_JAAKOV010000018.1, on the reverse strand, counting down.
GATAATTATCCTCAGGCGTCCCGAGCTTGCCTGACAACGAGCGAGCTTGTGTGACCGAGAGGACAAAACACGAAGAGGCGACCCAAGGGTCGCCTCTTCTGTTTTATCTGGTGAAATGCCGCCCACTCTGATGGGGTGTCCGCGCTATAAGCCATGCCATCAACCAAAACGGTGGAGCGCCGCCTCAAACAGCGACATATGAAGCGGGATCAGCTGTTGCCAGTCGCGGCGATAGCCGCCACCGGGTACAGCGGCGACAGGCAACCCATGCTTGATTGCACAGTCAAATACCATGGCATCGCGCAGGCGCACCCCTTCATCGCTCAGGGAGAGATAGCCAAGCTCGTCGGCATGATGCACATCGACGCCCGCCTGATAGAGGATGAGATCCGGCGAATAGAGGCGCAGTGCCAGTGAGAGTGCCTGTTGCAGTGTGGTGAGATAGGCATCGTCCGTCATGCCGCTTGGCAGCGGAAAGTCGAGGTGAGAGGTGGCTTTGTGATGGGGAAAGTTGTGCTCACCATGGAGGGAGAGGGTGATGATATCGCGCCGTCCAGCGCACAGGGCCGCACTGCCATCTCCCTGATGCACATCGAGATCGACGATCAGCACCTGTTCACAGCGCCCCTCGTCGAGGCAAGCCTGGGCCGCAATCACCAGATCGTTGAACAGACAAAAACCGCTGCCGTGATCCCGGTGGGCGTGGTGGTAGCCACCGGAGATCTGCAAGCCGCAGCCCTGCTCAAGTGCATAGCGGCTGGCGGCAATAGTGGCACCCACCGAGCGCAAGGTGCGCTCCATCAGCATGGGTGACCAGGGAAAACCGATCTTGCGGATGGCGCGCTCTTCAAGTTGGCCACTCAGGGCCGCCGCGACATAATCAGCATCGTGAATGCGACAGATTTGCTCCCGGGTGGCCGACGGCGCTTCGCCAAGGGGGTAACCCTGCACCTGCAAGCGCTCAAACAGCCCCTGATACTTGGCCAGCGGGAAGCGATGGCGTTCGGGCAGGATCAGGGAGGAGTAGAGGGGGTGATAGAAAATATGCAGTGACATCAGGGCATTGTTCCATCGATGCAGAGATGAACCTGGATATGAAAAAGGGGAGCCAGGCTCCCCTTGTCATTCCCGACGGGTCAGGATGATGTTTCCGGATTACTGCTGCTGGATAACCCAGATCTGGAAGGCTTTGCGGGTTTCCGCATCGGCCTTGTTGTACCAGTTTTGCAGCTGGGTCAGGGCTTCCGGATTGCTTTGCGCCTTGCTGGGCGCGGCTTGGGCCGGTGCGCTGGCGGCAGCCATCACGGCAGCAGAGGAGACGGCAACGGTTTTGGGCTGGTTGAAAGCTTTGCCCATGTTGATCAGCTCTTGCTGATAGTCACGGGTCAGCTGGAAGCCCTCTACTTTCGGCATTACGAACTGTTCACTGCTCACTTGCTGGCCACTGACCTTGTCTTTTAGCACCACTTTCTGATCTTTCAGGAACTGTTTGGCTTCTGCTTCATTGCGGGGCTTTTTATAGTCCAGCACCAGCTGCTGATTGTCGGCTGCAGTGAAGTTCAGCACCAGCGGCTCGGCGGTCACCAGCTTGATTTCGTTACGGCTGGAGTAGTTGCCTTCAAAGGCGACGACCAACTGGTGCTTGCCGGCAGAGAGGGGGAAGGTGCTGGTTTTGTCGAGCAGCTGGGGGTTGATGGATTGGCCATCAATCAACTGCACGATGTAAGGGGTGGATACTTCCAGTTTGGCATCAGCCAAGGCGCTACCGGCCCACAACAGACCAGCCAGCGCCGGTACCAGAACAGTCAGTTTCATTTCATCTCCTTGAACAGTCAGGCGATTGCCCACTGAAAACAGGGGCTCATTTTTACAGGTTTGGTCTACTGCGGCAATGGCTCTTTCTGGAGGTGTATGTTCGTGCAGTTGTCAGTTCATTTATCAATAACGGCATGCTTATTTATTCGATCCGCCGTGTAAACGGGGGGAGGGCATCAAGTAACCCCTTGCCATAACGTTTGGTCAGCAGACGCCGGTCAAGAATGGTGACTCGCCCCCGATCGGCCTCTTTGCGGATGAGGCGGCCACAGGCCTGGATCAGTTTGCGCGATGCCTCCGGCACCGTCAGTTGCAGAAAGGGGTTGCCTCCTCGCTGCTCCACCCACTCGGCGGTAGCCTCCTCGACCGGCGAGTTGGGCACCGCAAAGGGGAGTTTGGTGATCACCAGATTGGTGAGGTAGTGACCCGGCAGATCCAGCCCCTCCGAGAAGCTGCCGGTACCAAACAGGATGCTGGCTTGACCGCCATCGCATTTCTGCTTGTGCAGGGTGAGCAGGGCATTGCGGGAGGCTTCCCCCTGCACCAGCAGTGACAGTCCCTTGGCTCGCAAGCCAACGGCCACCTCATTCATCTGGCGGTAGGAGGAGAAGAGCACCAGACTCGCCTCCTTGCCCGCCAGAATACGTGGCAGCACGCTGATGAGTTCATTGGTAAAGGCTGGTGAGTTGGGTTCGTGCTCCATCTTGGGCAGATAGAGCTCGGCTTTCTGGTAGTCAAAGGGGGAGCGCAGGCGCAGATAGCGGGTACCGTCGTGCTCCTTGAGCCCCACCTGATGGCGAAAATAACTAAAGGAAGAGAGTGCGGTGAGGGTCGCGGAGACCAGTACGGCTCCCAGACATTTCGACCAGAGCCACTCCTCCAGCAGATAGCCCACCTCTATCGGTGAAGCGTGCAGCCAGATATCGCCGTCATCGCTCTTGGCCATCCAGCGGGCGAGCGGGGTTTTGCCGGTCGGCACATGGCGCCCCAGCATCTCCCAGAGGGCGCAGAAACTCTCCAGCCGCTGCAGATGAAAACCGCTCTCTGCCAACAGGGGTTCGGCCTCCTTGCGGCGGATCTCGCCATCTTTCAGCGCTTCACCTATGGCCCCTTGCATCCGATCCAGCGCTCGCAGCGCCTTCTTGCTCGACTCCTTGAGATTCTCCGCCAGCATGGGCAGGGGATCCGGCAATACCCCTTCGACGAAGCGGTAGTGGGGTTCCGTGCCAAACAGCCGATCGTTGGCGCTGAGCCACTGCTCGACCGCCTTCAGATCAGGCTGGATGGTGGCCAGTGCATCCTGCAGTTTGAGTTGGGGGTCGAGCAGGCTCTCCTTATTAAGAGTCCGCGCCAGCTTGCCTGCACTTTGTACCAGCTTCTCCAGCCAGCGACGCGAGCCTTTGACGCTGGCCGACGCTGCGCCGTGATCCCGGGCGATGGTGGGCAGGTGATGGGCCTCATCCAGCACATAGATGCACTCATCAGGGGGCGGCAGAATGATGCCGCCGCCCATGGTGAGATCGGAGAGCAGTAGCGCATGGTTGACGACCAGCACATCGGCGCTCTCCATGTCGTTGCGGGCGCGATGAAAGGGGCAGTGCTGGTGATGGCTCAGCGCCTTGTTGCAGGTGTGGCGGTCTGCGGCGATGCGATCCCAGCAAGTGTCGGGAATGGGCTCCGGCCAGTTGTCCCGATCCCCGTCCCACTTGCCATTGGTGTAGGCCTGCCACAGCGCCTGGTAGCGATCCTTGTCGCTGTCCGATGGTTTGGATTTGCTCAAACTGCCAAAGTCGAGCTCGAAGTTGGCCATCTCGGCGCCACTGGCTGCCTGCTCCAGCAGATGCTCGCAACAGTAGCGTTGACGCCCCTTGACCAGCATAAAGCGAAACGGAAGCTCGCTGTGGCGGTGGTAAAAAGGAAGGTCTTTGTGGATCAGCTGCTCTTGCAGGGCCACTGTGGCGGTGGAGATCACCAGCTTCTTCTGGGTGAGTCGCGCCACCGGAATGGCGCCCTGCGCATAGGAGAGGGATTTGCCGATACCGGTACCCGCTTCGGCAACCAGAATACGGCGTTGTTTGTCGTACTCGCCGGTCAGGGTTTTGGCTATCTCGGCCACCAGAAAGTTCTGCTCTTTGCGCGGCACAAAACCGGGTAATCCATCCGAAATCTGGCGATAGGTTTGACGAATGGTTGCTTTGAGGCGAGTAGAGAGCATGAAGAGAAGGCCAGTTAGGGGTTAATCGAAGGACAAGGATACCCGCAACCCCTCGGTGAGGTCGAGGCAACAGCCATTATCACGGAGTTTTACGCTGATCAGACCACTTTGGTTGTTTATCAGGTAGTTAGCGTCATTTGCATGCAAAATAGACTATTTGAGTCCAAATAATCAGCAGGATTCATTGTAAACGTTTTCCTTTTACCTTGCCGTCAGGTGAGACTTGGCTCACATTTTTGCCTCCATGACTATGGTTTCCGTAAAAAGTTCCAAGTTTTTTCATTGCGGTTCAAAAAATCCGGTGCTAGTCTCGGCGGCATAGTGATGCAAAGAACATCGCTAACACAGGGAATAACAACAACTTAGTGTTTAATTACAGTAGGCATTGGAAACTATGAAAAAGACAATTCTGGCTATTGCCATTCCGGCTCTGTTTGCATCCGCCGCTAACGCCGCGGTGATCTATGACAAAGACGGTACCACTTTCGACGTATACGGCCGTGTACAGGCTAACTACTACGGTGAGTACGATGATACCGATGGCGAGCTGATTGGTTCTTCCCGTCTGGGCTGGTCCGGTAAAGTTGCTCTGAACAACACCTGGTCCGGTATCGCCAAGACCGAGTGGCAAGTTGCTGCTGAAAACTCCGACAAGGGCAGTGACGGTAAGTCTAGCAAGTTCGATGCTCGTCATATCTATGCAGGCTTTGACGGCACCCAGTACGGTAAAATCATCTTCGGTCAGACCGACACTGCTTTCTACGACGTACTCGAGCCGACCGATATTTTCAACGAGTGGGGCGATGCGGGTAACTTCTATGACGGTCGTCAGGAAGGCCAGGTTATCTACTCCAACACCTTCGGTGGTTTCAAAGGTAAAGTTTCCTACCAAACCAATGACGACGTAGCGGTCAAGATCACTGACGTTGGTCAGAAGGTCAAAGAAGATGCCATCTTTGGTTCCGACGTTAAGCGTAAGAAAGCTTATGCCGTTGCCGCCGGTTACGATTTTGACTTCGGCCTGGGCTTCAACGCCGGTTATGCCTACTCCGACCTGCAAAACAAAGTTAACGGTCAGACTGGTAAGAAAGACGAGTGGGCTATTGGCGCGCACTACGCTATCAATGGCTTCTATTTTGCCGGTGTTTACACTGAAGGCGAAGTGAAGAACAAGAGCCTGGGTCTGAAAGATGACGGCCGTGGTTACGAGCTGGCTGCTTCTTACAACGTAGATGCTTGGACCTTCCTGGCTGGTTACAACTTCAAAGAAGGCAAGGCCAACGCTCAAGCTGCCGGTTCTACTTACAAGGATCTGGTTGACGAGACCCTGCTGGGTGTTCAGTACGCTTTCACTCCGAAGCTGAAAGCTTACACCGAGTACAAGATCCAGGGTATCGAGAAGCATGACGACGAGTGGACTGTTGCTCTGCAGTACAACTTCTAATAAGTTGAACAAGAGTAATATCCAGGCTTGAGTCTTTGACCAGGCTACAAATGGCCGAGATAATTTCTCGGCCATTTTCTTTTTTGGCGACAGCGGATTGGCGCCATGATAAATCGCCGGATTGCTGTGTTAAGTGATCTTTGGCAAACCATTTGTCTCGGTTAATCTCTCCTGCTTCCTGCTTCCTGCTTCCTGCTTCCTGCTTCCTGCTTCCTGTTTATCTCTTTGATGGGGAGTACACCGTTCTCCTTTGCGTCGTACAGCCTTGCTCGCAGCAGTTTGGTTTGACCGTTAGAGTCTGGCAGCCCTTGCAAGGGGCGGTGCTATTTGCGCGGATTGCGTGGATATTGAGGGGGCATACTTGCTGGATGTGAGGCAGCGCCAGGGGGGGGGTATTGAGGCCAGTCAGCTGTGGGGGCTCGACGTAGGGCCGAGCGTGACTGACGTCAGTGTTTAAATCGGTAACAAATAAAATGGGAAGATGCCCAGGCATCTTCCCATTCTGGCGATATGAGGTAGCTGCTTTTGCAGGATCAGCCGTGTTGGCGGCGGTCGTTGGCCTGGGCCAGTAGCATGCGGCTTTCACGCAGGAACTGGTCGGCATGCTCGCCGAAGAAACCGGAGACTTGCGAGAAGGCATCGATGAAACCGTCTCTGTCCCCTCGTTCCAGCAGCCCCAGCGCTTCGCCGAAGTTTTGGTAGTAGCGACGGATCATCGCCAGATTCTGCGGTGACGACAAAATGATGTCGGCATAGAGGTGGGGATCCTGAGCGAACAGCCGCCCCACCATGGCGAGCTCCAGCCGGTAGATGGGGGAGCTCAAACTCAGCAGGCGATCCAGATTGGCCTGCTCCCGGGAGAGGTGCCAGCCATAGGCAAAGGTGGCGAAGTGACGCAGTGCCTGAATGAGGGTCATCGCCTCATCGTGGGCCTTGGCTTCTACCTGTTGCAAGCGGGCGCCCCAGATGGTCATCTGATCCAGCAGCCATTGGCTGGCGGCGGGGTCACGACCCTGGCAGCAGACGATCACCTGCTTGGCGAGACTCGCCACATCCGGCCCGAACATGGGGTGCAGTCCCAGTACCGGCCCTTGGTGCACCGCCAGCATATGTTCGAGCGGCGCCGCTTTCACGCTGGTGACATCGACCAGCAGGCAGTGGGCGGGCAGGTTGCCGAGGCGGTCGATGATCTGGCAGGTGATATCGATGGGCACCGCCACCATCACCAGACCGGCTCCGGCGAGGATTTCGTCAGCGCGCGGCCAGTCGGCTTGTTCCAGCGTCTCGACCCGATAGCCTGAGAGGCTGAACATATGGCCGAACAAGCGGCCAAGCTGGCCCTGACCGCCGATGATGACCACCTTGCCAAGATCCGGCTTTATGCATTTGAAGCCGGTATCTTTCTCGCTGGCATAAGATTCACGCATCACCCGGCGCAGCACGTCTTCGATGAGATCGCCGGGCACCCCCAACTGCTCAGCCTCGGCGCGGCGGCGGGCCAGCATGCTCGCTTCCCGATCCGGTGCATAGATGGGCAGGCCGTGGCGGCTCTTTACCTCACCCACTTCTCCCACCAGGGCCAGACGGGCGGCCAGCAGATCGATCAGCTGCTTGTCCACCGCATCTATCTTGTCCCTGAGTACATTCAACTCTTCAGCCATATCCAGTCCCTGCTGGCGCCGCGAGCGGCGCCCTGAAAATCAAGATGCAACAAGGTATCACGGCATGAGCGGCCAGATGCCACCTGCGGTGATACCCAGATTGTTCAATAGGTTACGACAAGATACCACGGCTTACCGTGCAGTTCTGCCCTTGAGGGGGTCAGCCAGCTGGTTGTGGCAGCGGGCGAGCAGGGTAGCGGTGGTGTCCCAGTCGATGCAGGCATCTGTGATGGAGACCCCGTAGCGCATCTGCTCCTTGGGCTGCTCGCTGGACTGGTTTCCCTCGAACAGGTTGGATTCGAGCATCACCCCGATGATGGAGCGGTTGCCCTCCTGGATCTGGTGGATGACGTTGTCGGCCACCTTGGGCTGCAAACGGTGATCCTTGCTGGAGTTGCCGTGGCTGCAATCCACCACAAGGCTCGGCAGCAGGCCCGCTTTCTCCAGCGCCTCTTCCGCCAGCGACACGTTGACCGAGTCATAGTTGGGATGTTTGCCGCCGCGCAGGATCACGTGGCCATCCGGGTTGCCCTGGGTCTGCAGCAGCGCAACCTGGCCCTGCTGGTTGATCCCCATAAAGGCGTGAGGGGAGGAGGCCGCCTGCAGCGCATTGATGGCAGTCCCCAGGTTGCCGTCGGTGCCGTTCTTGAAGCCGACCGGCATGGAGAGGCCGGACGCCATCTCCCTGTGGGTCTGGGATTCGGTGGTGCGGGCGCCGATGGCTGACCAGGAGAAGAGCTCCGCCAGGTATTGCGGGCTGATGGGGTCGAGCGCTTCGGTGGCCAGCGGCAACTCCAGCTCCGCCAGCCAGCAGAGCAGCTCGCGGGCACGGTGCAGCCCCAGCTCCACATCGAAGGTGCCATCCAGATTGGGGTCGTTGATAAAGCCTTTCCAGCCGACCGTGGTGCGCGGTTTCTCAAAGTAGACCCGCATGACAATGTAGAGAGAGTCCTGGTAGGCATCATGCAGCGCTTTGAGTCTGGTTGCGTACTCTTTGGCGGCGTCCATATCGTGGATGGAGCAGGGACCACAGATCACCAACAGCCGGTGATCGCGGCGGTGAATGATGTCGGCGATGGTATTGCGGGCCCCTTGCACGAATGCCAGCGCCTTGTCGGAGATGGGTAACTTCTCCTTGAGCTGGGCAGGCGTGATCATCACTTGTTCGGACTGGATATGGATGTTGTTCAGGGGGTCTCTTTGCATGATTTCATTCTCTCTACTGTATTAAGCCAAAAGCGATTGTACCCATATATTTACACTGGTACCTGCTTTGTTACGCAACCGCCCTCACCTTACCAAGGAAAAACAAACAATCAAGTGAAACTAGTGGGTTTACCACTAAAAAGTCAGATAAAGGAGCTGCTATATAGCGCGAACAGGAATAATACAGAGGGTTTTTCGGAGGGTTAATGGTTTTTGTGTAATTTAATGTTTACGATTTGAGGGCGTGAAGGCTGCGTTGCACAGCTGTTAACCCACAGTAAATGGTATCTCTGGGAGACTGCAACGCGATGGCAGTGATGGTGTGAGGTGGCTATCTGGTCAGCCATAGAAAGAGGGAGCCATAATGGCTCCCTTTGCGGTAGGAAGGGGGATCCCGTCTGGCTGCGGATCAGCGCTTTTGTTTTCCCTGCAGCTCTTTGTTCAGGCGAGTGAGCATCCCCTGGGTGACCAGCACTATGCCCTGCTCGGAGCGGTGGAAGCGACGTGCATCTTCATCGGCGTTTTCACCTATCACTGTGCCTTCCGGCAGTTTGCACCCCTTGTCGATCACCACCCGGCGCAGTCGGCAACCGGCACCAATCTCCACACCCGGGAAGATAACGGCCTGATCCAGAGTGCAGAAGGAGTCGACCCGCACATTGGTAAAGAGCACCGAACTCAGGATGAAAGAGCCACTGACGATGGTGCCCCCGGCAAACATGGAGTTGATGGTCATGCCGTGCTGGCCGTTTCGGTCCTGCACGAACTTGGCGGGAGGAGTCATGTTCTGACTGGTCCAGATGGGCCAGTCCTGATCGTAGATATCCAGCTCAGGCGTGACGGAAGCGAGATCCATATTGGCCTCCCAGAAGGAGTCCACGGTGCCCACATCGCGCCAGTAGGGGCGGCGATCCGGACAGCAGCCGACACAGGACATGCCAAACGGGTGAGCGAATGCGGTGCCCTCTTTCACCACGCGGGGGATCACGTCCATGCCGAAATCGTGATGGGACTGCTCGTTGGCAATGTCCTCTTCCAGCAACTGATAGAGATACTCGGCATCGAAGATATAGACGCCCATTGAGGCCAGCGCGGTGTCGGCCTTGCCCGGCATGGCGGGCGGGTTAGCAGGCTTTTCGACGAAGGCATTGATCTTGCGATCATCATCCACCGCCATTACCCCGAAGGCGCTTGCTTCACTGCGTGGCACCTCGATGCAGGCAACGGTCACCTTGGCGCCCATATTGACGTGGTCGAGCAGCATGGCGGCGTAATCCATCTTGTAGATGTGATCGCCTGCCAGCACCACCACATATTTGGGGGCGTGATCGCGGATGATATCCAGATTCTGGTAGACCGCATCGGCGGTACCCCGATACCAGTTCACCTCATCCACCCGCTGCTGGGCAGGGAGCAGATCGATAAACTCGTTCATCTGGTAGCGCAGGAAAGACCAGCCCGATTGGAGATGGCGCAACAGGCTGTGGGATTTGTACTGGGTCACGACACCGACCCGACGGATGCCGGAGTTGATGCAGTTGGAGAGCACGAAATCGATGATGCGGAATTTGCCGCCGAAATGAACGGCAGGTTTTGCACGGTTGTCGGTTAACTGTTTGAGGCGACTACCCCGCCCTCCTGCGAGTACCAAAGCCATGGTCTCGTTCAGCAACTGTCTGGATTTTGCTGTATTGGCAGGTTGTAACAACATCTCATATCCCTTTGTAGATAAATCACTACAATGTTGCCTCCTTTGAGCCCTCAAGAAAGTGCTTTCAGTCACATTTTATGGTTTCCGACGTAATAAAATGACCTTTTTGTTATTAAAAATGACGGGTTGATCCGTCATTGCTTTCAATATGGTCAGTTGTCAATTGAGGCGAGCCGAGCAACAAAAGGGGCGGTGAGAGACCGAGAGGAGGAATGGGAAAAAGCCCCTGCCAATGGTTGGCAGGAGCCCGGTTTGTTGAGGCCCGGTGAGCCGGGCCTGGTTAACAAGGTTCAGGCTGCGTTGGCCAGTGGCTCCTCGCTCTTCTTCTGGTAGGCCTGCGGGGTGAGGCCCAGCAGCTCCTGTACGGTCGAGGCGACGGTGATGGAGGAGACGGTGCCCACCAGGATCCCGGCAAACAGGGTGAAGGAGAAGCCGTAGAGGGCGTCACCGCCAAACAGCAACAGAGCGCCCACGGTAAACAGGGTGGTGCCCGAAGTGATCATGGTGCGACTGAAGGTCGCCTTGATGGCCACATCGGAGCACTCGTGGATCCCCATCTGGGTACGCGAGCTCAGCAGATCCCGCAACCTGTCCGAGATGACGATGCTGTCGTTGAGGGAGTAGCCGATCACCGCCATCAAACCGGCGATGATGTTCAGATCGAATTCGATCTGAAAGAGTGACAGCAGCCCCAGCGCTACGATGGCGTCATGGACCACCGAGAGCAGGATGCCGATGGCCTGACGCCACTCGAAGCGAAACGCCAGATAGGCCGACATCGCCAGCGAAGCCACCAACACCGCTAGCATCCCCTGCTGGAACAGCTCGGCACCCACCTGAGGACCGACGATGGTGGTGCGCAGCAACTCGACCGGCATCCCCAACTGCTGGGTCAGCATGGTGGCGAGATCCGCCGCGGGCCAGGGCAGTTCGTGGGGGGGCAGCTTGATCAGCCACTCGCCGGGAATTCCGGCCGAGCTCAGCTCAACGGCTCCCGCCAGCGGGGAAACCAGCATGGCATTGAGCTCATGGGCCTCTTTCAGGGTCTGGATATGAAACTCCAGCAGGATCCCGCCGGTAAAATCGAGCCCCAGTGTCAGGCCGTTCACCAGCAAGATGGCGACGCTGGCCACGGTCAGCAGGATGGAAGCCCACAGGCCGATATAACGCCAACGGGTCAGCCCCATGGCAACGATCATTCTCAACATAATTCTCTCCTTGGCCAGCCAGCATCAGGCTGTTGGCCCATCACGACGTGTCGCGACACGCCGGGAAATAGTGTTCTGCTTTGGCCGCTCCGGCCATATCCATGGCCGATGGCGCAACCAAAGCCGCTCATCAGAGGGATTGCTGTCCCGTTACACCTTCAGCGTGCGCTCGTTGCTGCGTCCCCACAGGGGATTGATGATGGCGCGCGTTCCCCAGATCCCAGTGATCATGCTGGAGAGCAGACCCAGAATGAGGGTGATGGAGAAGCCCTGCAGCGGCCCGGAGCCGATGGAGTAGAGCACCACGGCGCAGATGAGGGTGGTGATGTTGGCATCGAAAATGGTGTGGAAGGCCGAGCGATAGCCAAAGTCGATGGCGTTGGCCAATGAGCCACCCTCTCGCAGCCGGTCCCTGATCCGCTCGAAGATCAGCACATGGGTATCTACCGCCATGCCCACCGTCAGTACCAGACCGGCGATCCCCGGCAGGGTCAGCACGGCACCCGGCAGCACTGCCAGCATGCCGACCTGCATCAACAGGTTGGCAACCAGCGCCGTGATGGCAACCCAGCCGAATTTGCGGTACCAGGCCATCATGAACAGCATCATGCCTGCCATGCCGAAGGCCAGCGCGGTGAAGCCCGCCTCGATATTCTGCATCCCCAGCGTCGGGCCAATACTGCGTTCTTCCAGGATCTTGAGAGGGGCGGTGAGGGCGCCGGCACGCAGCAGCATGGCCAGCTCTTGCGCTTCCGGCAGACTGCCAATGCCGGTGATGCGGAACTGGTTGCCAAGGGCGGTCTGGATGGTGGCGACGTTGATCACCTCGCTCTGGGCGCGCAGTTTGCCCTGGGCGTTGGTCTTGTACTCGGTGAAGACGGTCGCCATCGGCTTGCCCACATGCTGGCGGCTGAACTGGTTCATCTTGCTGCCACCCAGGGTATCGAGCACGATATTGACCTGGGGTTGACCCATCTCGCCCATATTGGCGCGGGCATCGACGATGTGCTCGCCGGTGAGTACCGGCTTGCGTGCCATGCCGACGGCCTGACCGTTGCGATCGGCGATATAGAAGTGGCTGTCGGCTTTGGCCTCGTAGAAGGCCAGCGAGGCGGTGGCGCCGATCACCTCTTTCGCCTGCTTGGGGTTATGTACCCCGGGCAGTTCGATACGGATACCATCCTGCCCCTGACGCACCACCGAGGCTTCGACGATGCCGAGCTCATTGATCCGTTTTTTCAGGATCGACAGGTTCTGGGTCACGGCGTTGTTGACCAGCAGGGTGCGCTCAGCATCGCTCAGCACCAGTTTCAGATCATTGCCGGAGCGGGTCAGCTTCCACTGATCCTGACGGGTACCGGCACTCTCTTTGATGATAGAGAGCCAGCTATCCTGTTCGGCCACCTCCGGCAGGGTGACGGCTACGGCGCCCTGTGCCGTGCGAGTGACGCTGGCGCCGCGCAGATTGGCTTCACGGAAACGGGTGCGCAGGGTATCCACCAGATTCTTGGTCTGATTGTCGATGACAAAGTCCACGTCCACCCCGATAAGCAGCTGGGAGCCGCCACGCAGGTCCAGTCCCAGCTTGATGGGATCGGCGCCGAGGCGGGTGATCCAGGTCGGCGCGTTGGAGTGAAACTCCAGGGTGAGGGCGGCACTGTCGACCCCTTGCTGCTCCAGCAACTGCTTTGCGCGCTGCTGCTCGCCCTGGCTGGCAAAGACCAGCTCGACCCGCTCAGGTTGCTCAATGACCTTGATCGGGGTCAGGTGCTTGTCGCTCAGCAACATCTGTTGCTGGGGGGTCAGGCGCTGCTGTCCGTGCAGGCCGAGGGAGGGCTGCTCACCAAAAAAGGTGGGCAGGGAGTAAAAGGTAAAGGTCAACAGCATCAACAGCAGCAGTGCGTACTGCCACTTGCTCATGCGGTTGAGAACGGTGCGATTGCTCTTTCTCATGGCAAACAAGCCTCTGTCAGGAGAATGGTGCCCGGGCCGATAGCAACAAGGCTCGGCAAGGCGCAAAAAATGGGATGCATCAAATGCGGATCAGGCAGTTGCCGGATCCGTCAGGAAGAGGAGATGAGCAAACAGTGGATGTGCCAGCCCCTCCGGGGTCAGGCGCTCAGATAGCTCTGGGTGAAGCGGTATTGCAGATGTTGGCGCTGTAGATGGCGCCGGTGGATCGCGCCAAAGCGATCGCGAAAACTCTGTTTGTGATAGAGCTCGGGGGCCAGCATCAGCCAGCCGAGCAGCAACAGCAGGATGGCCTGGGCCGACCAGCTCTGGATCAGCTCGTAGACCACACTCTTGGGCTGGTTGTCACTGCGCAGGGATTGTTCGAGACGCAGTAGGTGATTCTGATGGCTGCCGACAAACTTGATGATGCCATCATCGCTGTCGCTAAGCTGATTGAACACCTGAGTCTGCTGCTGTTCACTCTGGGGAGATGCGGGTAGCAGCGGGCCTTCCATTCGGGCGATGGAACAAAGCAGGGTGAGGGCGATAACCAGAGTTACCAGCACCAGTTTTACTTTGTCGATAAGGCGCAAAAGTTAATTCCCGATAAATAGAAAGGGCAAGCTACCACATGCGCCCGGTTTGAACAAGGTTGCCCCGGGCGCATGGCACCATTCGGTGCTGGCTGTCAGCTGCCGCTCATCTGCTTGAAGTCGCGGGCATAACCCTTGAGCAGGGAGTAGAGATGGGCCCGCTGGGAGATATCCAGCGACTGGCTCATGGCGCTCAGCCAGTTGACGGTACGCTGGCGCGACTGTTCGGTATAGCCGGTAAAGCGGCCATCCATCAGCCCATCCCCCTCGGCCAGCAGGTCAGTCAGCTCGCGGGTAAAGTCGGGACTCTGGCGCTGCTTCATCAGCCTGTCCAGCTCCTGGGTCCAGGACTCCTGAAACTCGAGCCAGGGGGGCATCAGCTCGTATTGCCATTCGGCCCACTGGGCCACCAGTGGTGCCTGTGCCGGTTTCACCTCGCCAATCCAGAACTCGAGCCGCTTGTTCATCTTGTCGCGAAACTCCGCCAGCATCTGCTCTTTGGGCTCAGTGGCAAAGTCCTTTTGCCGCTCCTGTTGCCGCTTGACCCGATCGGTCATGAAGCGGGCTACCTGCTCGTCGGTCAGGGTGCGCGCCAGCCTGACCGTGCGGGGGATAGTGTTTTCAAGGGTACGGGTCAGACTCTGCTGCACCGCATCGAGATTGGTCGAGATCTGCTCCGGCGTCATGGGGCTGGCCACCGCCTTGGCCAGTGCATCGAGATCCTTGGCGTAGCGCGGCAGCTCGTGCTGGCGATGCCAGGCCATCAGCCCCTTCACTTCGCGGCTGAGCAGCTCCTTCTGCGAATAGGAGAGGGCAAAGTAGTCATCCAGCTGCCAGATGATGGCGGTATCGAGCCAGTAGTAGATCACCCGGGTGGAGCAGCCGGTCAGCAGCAGGCTGATCAGCAGCAGACCCCAGGTTTTCGGCTTGTGCCAGCGCACCTTGTTTATCATCTGTTACTCCAGTCGTTGCCGGTTGATGGCGATCAGGGTGTCATAGTCGAGTGAGGGTTGTTGCTCTGCCATCAGCAGGGCCCAGAGCAGGCCGATATAGTCGACCCAGGGTAAAAATGCCTCGCTCTGAAAATCGGGCCACTGGTGGCGCGGCAGGGCCTGCAGATAGTGCGCTTCCAGCTCGTCGCGCCGCTCAGCGGGCCACTCATGGGTGCGCTGGATGCTGGCTAGCTCAAAGCCGGGGTGACCTGCCGCGCCATACTCCCAGTCGATGACCCAGGGTTTGCTTCCCAACAAGTTAGCCGGATTGAGATCATGGTGGCAAGGGCGCCAGCAATCATTTGGCTCACTGCTGGCGAGCAAGCCCCGCTCCAGGGCGGGCAGCCAGGAGGGAATGCGGGCCAGTCGGGCGCGATAGCCCGCCGCGTGGGCTCGCACCGCCATCACCACCGCAGGTAGCGGCAAGCGATGGAGCTTGCGCAGCACCTCAGCCAGCAGACGGGGCTGATCGACTGCCGGTGGCGCCGCGTGCACCCAGTTTGGCTCATCGCACCATTCGAGCAGCATCAGACCGCTGGCGGGATCGCCATAGTGGCAAGGCAGCGCTAGTCCTTCGGCTATCGCCCCCTGATAAAGCTGCCACTCGGTGGGACGGTCGATACCAAGGCGCACCGGGTCGGAGTGGCCCTGACGCAAAAAGTAACTGCGCCCCGAGGGGAGGCGCAGTCGATAGTTGCAGTTGGTCAGGCCTAACCCGAGTGGTTCCAGCTGACCCTCCCGCCAGGGGGCGGGCAGGCTGGCCAGTAGCGGATCACAGTTGCCTGTCACCGGGAGCCTGTTACCAGCCAAAGGTGGATTTCTTCGCCTGTTTGCGGATCTCTTTCTGATCGGCCCACAGCAGTTCGCCGTTTTGCAGATCCATCAGGTTCATGGTCATCTGGTAGTAGACATCCTTCACCTTGCCATTGTCCTTGACGATGCTGGCGAGGTTGCCATAGACCATGTAGCGGGCACCGGTCTGTTTGCCAAGCCGCACCATGGAGGCAGGATCCACCATGCCGCTGCTCTGCTGGTATTCGAGCTGCTGCTTGACGGCGGCCACCTTGCTCATGTCGACGAAGCGGAACTTGCCGGCCCGCAGCAGCTTGGTGCGGATGGTATCGGTGATGGCTTCGGTATCAATGTGCTCGGAGGTCTTGTTGCGGATGGAGTCCATAAACATCACCGGACGACCGCCTGCGGTGATCTCGCTGGTGGCAGGGGAGGCGAGCATGGAGTCCGCCATCTTGTCGGCGATGGCCTGCAGATCGCTTGAGCCGTAATCGACGGTGACGGTTTCGGTTTCAGTGGGATCGCCATAGCTGACGGTGGTGCTGGAGCAGCCGCCCAGCAGCAGCGCGCCGGTCAGGATCAGCAGGGCATGATTCATTTTCATCAGTAGGATTCCTCAATCACTTCGCGTACGTAAATCCGGTAACCCTGCGCCGCCGGGCTGGGCGCCAGGGCCGAGAGGGTGCGGGTCTGATAGCCATGCAGCTTGATGGGGGTCCAGCCGCGGCCATCGCTGGCGACCTCCTGACCGGCCTCATCATACCAATAGAAGATATATTGCAGCTTGTTATCGCTGCGCTGGGTGCTGGCGGCGGCCACATTGACCTGCAGCAGGCCATTTTGCTGGCGGCGGCTCAGCTCGGTCAGGGTGACGTTGACGTTTTGATGCTGCTCCTGCGTGGGTGCACCGCCCGCCGGGCCATAGAGCGCCACGCCGGAGGTGTTGGTGGCGCAGCCGGTCAGCAGCGCGAGCCCGAGGGCCAACCCGTATGCTTTCATCTTGCTCTCCTTAATTGGAGTGAGTGGGGTAGCACTGGGGCTGCCCGGTTAATCGTCTTGCTCATCTCTCTTTGCCGCTTGCTCAGAGCGGCATCACCCGGGTGGTCAGGCCGGCGCCGAGGCGCTGTACCCAGACCAGGGTGGTGCGTCCCTTGTGGATGGTGAGCGGCAATTGCCGCTGCGCCGCCCCCGCGCTCAGGGTGAGGTTGATGTCACCTGCCGGCACCATCCCCTGCCAGCTCGATGCCTGAGCTGGCAGCGTCAGCCAGCTGCGGGTATCGGCTCGCTCCGAGAGGGTGTTGAAGATCCCCACCAGAATATTGCCCACATCCCCCCCCTCTTTGGCGGCGGTGCGGCGCATCTGCTCCTTGGCCACCAGTCGCAGCGCCTGGCGGGTCAGCATGCCGGGCAGCCGCTCCTGCAGATCTTTGGCGGCCAGCGCTTCCAGCCTGACCAGCTCGCTGGTCTGCCAGGCCCGCTTGCCGACTTCCACCGTCAGCGGGCCGGTGTCGCTGGCCCGATTATCGTAATAGGGGATGGCGACGGTAAAGGTGCGAAAATCGCCGCGGGAGGTGGAGATGGGGAGCGGCAGGAACAGTTCGCGCCGTGCCGGGATCAAACCATCTTCAAACAGCACCACCAGCTGGCCTTGATCTTTTGCAAGCGGCGGCGCTTTGCGGCCTATCTTTTTCTCGGTCTCGCGGATCTCGTCCGGTGAGCCACGCAGCCGCGCCAGACGCAGCAAGGCATCTTGCAGGCTGCGGTTGTCCGGCGCTATCTGGTAGCCGCGCTGATAGTCGACCCAGGCATCGTTGAGATCCCCGGCCGCCTCATAGAGCACGGCGGAAAAATAGAAGGTGTAGGCGTTCTGAAAACCGTTTTTGACCTTGCCGATCAACCGATCGAGATCCGGTGCGCCGCGCGACATCAGCTGGCGCATCTCACCTTCAGCCTCGGCCTCTTCGCTCTCATCCTTCGCCTTGCGCACCTCATCGGCTCGCCGTTTCAGGGCCTGCTCCTGCACCTGATTGGCCCGGCGCACCTCCACCAGGGCGCCATCGGCATCACCCCGTTGCAGGTAGTTGAGGGCCAGATAGTGATGCAGCATGGTGCGTTCGTAATCGGGGGTGAGATAGGCCATCGACTGATCGTTGGTGAGCAGACTGCCCACCTGATCCAGACCGTGGCTCAGCCGGTATTCGGCTTGATTGTCTTCCCATTGAAGGCGGCTGTCGGCGGCGGTGAACGCCTGCTTGCTGTCCGCATCTTGCCCCGCCAGCCAGGCGATACGCCCCTGTTCGAGCCGATCGAGGACAAAGGTGTCATCGCCGAGGGTGGAGTCGCGCACTTCGGGCAGCGCCTCGGCGGCATGGCCCAGCAGCAGCTGGTTGCGCAAGGGCACCATCTGGTCGGAGTAGGAGACAAACATATCCTGCCAGTGGGAGGCGCAGCCTCCCAGCAGGAAACTGGCCAGCATCAGGCAGGCCAGTCGAATGCTCGGGAGTATCACAGGCTGAGCAGGGGGCCCAACGGCTCGCCGCCGACCAGATGCAGGTGGATGTGGTAGACCTCCTGCCCACCGTGGCGGTTGCAGTTCATGATGAGGCGGTAGCCATCTTCGGCGATGCCCGCATCGCTTGCCAGCTTGCGGGCCACGGTGAACATCCGGCCAAGGGCCAGTTCATGTTCGGCTTCCACGTCATTGACGGTGGGGATCAGCACATTCGGGATGATCAGGATATGGGTCTTGGCCTTGGGCTGGATATCCCGGAATGCGGTGACCAGATCGTCTTGATAAAGGATGTCGGCAGGGATCTCTTTACGGATGATTTTGCTGAAAATGGTTTCTTGCGCCATGGCTAACTCCCTTATATGAAAAAGAAAATTGAACTTGCATCCCAAGCGGCTCCCGAAAGAAGGCGAGCAGCGCGTCAAGTGTGACACAAGCCGAGATTTGACACAGCTGATGTCCCATTCCCTTCAGTTATTGTTAAGAATACCGATAGCCAGAGGGACGTCATCTGCAGCGCCTGTTCAGGGGTCTGCAGGGTATCAAAAGGACGGGGTACTCAGGCAAGGGACTTTTGCATATACAGCGGGACAATAATGAAACAAACAATGTCGGATCTCTCCATCTTGCAGCGAGTCTACCTTGGCTTCGCGATCCTGGTGGCCGTGATGGTGGCCAGTTCACTACTCACATTTCGTAGTCAGAATACCCTGGGGGGAGCGCTGGAACAGGTGACCCGGCAGTCTATGCCGCTGGTGATTGCCAGCAGCCAGACCCAGATCACCCTGCTTAGTGCCAACAAGTGGCTGGGGGATGTGCTCACCGAGCAGGACCCCAAACTGCTGCCTGCCGAAGTGGCCGAACTGAAACAGGCCAAGGCCGCGGTGGGCAAGAGCCTCGATGCCTTGCGCCAGCAGGTCGCCCACCACCCCGAACTGCAAGGGGAGATGGGCACTCTGAGCCAGCAGGTCGACAGCTACCTGCAACTGACCGATACCCTGCCGGGCGAACACGAGGCGCTGCTCACCCGATTGCACAAGGTCAATCTGGCCAAGGGGCAGTTTCAGGTCAGCTTGCCCCAGTTCAAGAAGAGTCTGGGGGACATGATGATCACCATCGACGACAGCTTCATCAAGATGCTCTCCGAGACCCTGACCACCAAGCTTTCCGCTATCGAACTCTCCACCATGGATGCCCTCAACCAGAGCATTCCGGCCCCCATTGAAGCTGCGCTCAAGCGCAACAGGATGCAGATCGAGGGGTTCAACAGCACCATCAAGGATCTGCAGGGTGAGCTCAAGGATTTCGACAACAACATGGGTCACTACGTCCACGGTTTCGTGCGCGATACGACCGGTAATGAAGGTGTCCTGGCCCAGTATCTGGCGCTGATGCAACAGCAGGAGCAGATGCGGGAGAAGAGCACGCAGGCGAGTGCGCTCATCGTGGCAATTCAGGATCGGCTTGAGCGGATCACCGATCAGAGCCAGCAACTGATGAACCAGAGCATTCAGCATGCCAAAGCCGCACAGAGCCAGAGCACCCTGACTCAGGGAGCCAGCATAGCGGTCGCCATCCTGATTGCCATGCTGGTGGCTTATACCCTGGGCAAGGCCATTCGCCGTCCGCTCAGGGAGTTGCTGCGGGTGCTGACCGAAGTAACCCAGGGCGACATGACCCAGCGCATCGGTTTTCAGAGCAAGAATGAATTTGGTCAGCTGGGCAGCCAGATCAACCTGCTGATCGCCCAGATGGGGGAGGTACTGGCGCAGCTTTCACAAGCATCGGCCCAGCTTAACGATGCCGCCCACGGCAACCGTCGCACCACCGAATCGGTGCGGGCGGATCTGGAGAAACAGCGGCAGGAGACCGCCTCGGTCGCCGCCGCCATGACCCAGATGGAGGCATCGGTGCGGGAAGTGGCGCAGGCCGCCAACCAGACTCTGGAGCGAGTGATGGATGTGGAGAAGGCCTCCGAGATGGGACGCAAGGTGATGGCGGGCAATATCACCACCACCCATCAGCTGGCGGGCAAGCTGCAACAGACCGGCAAGGTGATTGGTGATGTGAGCGCCATGAGCAGCCAGATAGGCAACATCCTCGATGTCATTCGCGGCATTGCCGAGCAGACCAACCTGTTGGCTCTCAACGCGGCCATTGAGGCGGCGCGGGCCGGCGAGCAGGGGCGCGGATTTGCGGTGGTGGCGGATGAGGTGCGCAGTCTGGCGGGCCGCACCGCCCAGTCCACCAGCGAAATTCAGACCATGATCGAGAACCTGCAGCAGGGGGTCGCCAAGGCGGTGACCGTGATGCAGGAGTGCTCTCGCGAGATGGACAGCTGCGTGGATCAGAGCTCTCATGCCAACAACGCCATGGAGGAGGTGCAGGGGATTGTGGTGCTGATCAGCGACATGTCGAGCCAGATTGCCTCTGCCGCCGAGCAGCAGCAGGCCACCAGCGCCGATATCGCCACCAACCTCAACCGCATCTCCGATATCTCGGATCTCAACTATCAGGGGATCGAGCGGGTAGCCGAGACCAGCCAGCAGCTGGACTCCCTTGCAGAGCAGCAGGAGAGCCTGGTCAAGCGCTTCCGCCTCAGTGCCTGATGGTTGTATGTACAAATAAAGAGAAGGCCCCGCAGATGCGGGGCCTTGTTATTGCGGTAGCCAACGCAGAAATCACGCGTAGGCGATAGCACCCTTGCCGACCCCTTCATAGGCGACAATCTTGACGAACTTGTCGCCCACCATCTTCTTCACTTCGCGAGCGATGTAGCAGGCCAGCAGCTCGACCGTGGTGTCGGTGTCGATCATCTCTACCTCGGCGGTGGGGATGGCCAGTTGGAACAGCCCTTGCGGCGCCATATATTTGAAGCCGGTGTGATGCTCGCCAAGCTGGGCATTGGCGCGAGGGCTCAAAGCGAGCTCGGTCAGCGCTACCTTGTCCTCCTCGGTGCCGAGGTAGATATCGCCCCAGCGTTCGGCCCAGTTGAGCTCAAGCTCCTGGTCGCGCTCGCCATCGACGTGGATCTCGATGGGAGAGCGGTGGCCGTGGGCGATACGCTGGCAGTTGCCATCGTGCTTTTTCAGGCCGTGGCTGTAGTGGTAGAAGGCACCGGTGATCGCCTCCTGACGCAGGGTCAGCGACAGATCCTTGATGTTGCCCGGCAGCCGTTTGGCCAGCACCGCCAGCAGGTAGCGGGTCACCGACTCTTTATCAACTTGCGGGGCAGGGATAAAGGCAAAGCCCTGGGATGGGCAGCGCAGATGGATGGAGCGACCCGGGCGCAGCAGATCCACTGTGCTTTCGTCACCATCCAGTGTCTCGACGTGGATCAGCGGGCACTCGGTCGGCACCAGCAGCTTGTGGTCCACCTCTTCATCGATGATCGACTTGATCAGCTTCTTTACCCGGCCAAAGTCCAGCAGCATGCTCATTTCGTTGAGCTCACCGCTCATTTCGATATCTACCAGCCAGCTCTCGCCCACCATGCCGCGGCGTTCGCAGAGGTAGCTGGAGTCGATCACGGTCAAATCTCTTACAAATAACTTCATCAGTCAGGCCTTGCTACAGAGAAAGGGCAGTTTTGCGCTATTATGACCCGCGATTATCGGCAAAGGAACTGGAACCCCCCATGAACAAACTGCTTATCAAAAATGCCACCCTGGTCAACGAAGGCCGCATCTATGCCTCCGATGTGTTGATCGAGGGGGAACGGATTGCCCGCATTGCCCCGGATATCGAGGCGCCCGATGCGCTGGTTATCGATGCGGCAGGTCGCCACCTCATCCCCGGAATGATCGATGATCAGGTCCACTTCCGGGAGCCGGGATTGACCCACAAGGGGACCATCGCCAGCGAATCCCGCGCCGCCGTCGCCGGTGGCACCACCAGTTTCATGGAAATGCCCAACGTCAATCCCCAGACCACCACCCTCGACGCCCTCGAAGCCAAATACCAGATCGCCGCCAACTCCTCCGTCGCCAACTACAGCTTCTATCTCGGCGCCACCAACGACAACCTTGCAGAGATCAAGCGTCTCGACCCCAAGCAGTCCTGCGGGGTCAAGGTGTTTATGGGCTCCTCGACCGGCAACATGCTGGTGGACAATCAGGAGACCCTGGCGGCCATCTTCCGCGAAAGTCCGGTGATGATCGTCACCCACTGCGAAGACACCCCGACCATCGCCAAGGCCGAAGAGGCGGCGCGAGCCAAGTGGGGCGAGAATGTGCCGATGGGCGAGCACGGCCGCATTCGCAGTGACGAGGCGTGCTACAAATCCTCCAGCATGGCGGTGGCGCTGGCGAAAAAATACGGTGCCAAGCTGCATGTGCTGCATCTGACCTCGGCCAAGGAGCTGTCGCTGTTTACCGCCAGCCACGACCTGAGCGAGCTGAAGGACAAGAACATCACCGCCGAGGTGTGCGTTCACCACCTCTTCTTCAATGAAGCCGATTACGAGACCCAGGGCAGCCTGATCAAGTGCAACCCTGCGGTGAAGAGTGCCGCCGACCAGCAGGCACTGCTGGATGCGGTACGCAACGACGTGCTCGACATCATCGCCACCGACCACGCGCCCCACACCTGGGAAGAGAAGCAGAACAGCTACTTCAAGGCGCCGTCCGGCGTACCGCTGGTGCAGCACTCTTTGCAGGCGCTGCTGGAGCTCTACCACAACGGCGTGTTTACCCTGGAGACTATCGTCAAGAAGACCTCCCACGCGGTAGCCGAGCGCTTCCAGGTGCAGGATCGCGGTTATATCCGCGAGGGCTACTTCGCCGATCTGGTGCTGTTGGATCTGGGCAAGCCCTATGTGGTCAACGACGACAACATCCTCTACCACTGTGGCTGGTCACCCTTCAACGGCTACCGCTTCCACAGCACGGTGGAGATGACGCTGGTGAATGGCCAGATCGCCTGGCAAAACGGGCAGGTGACTGACCAGATCCTGGGCAAGCGGCTGACCTTTAACCGCTGATTGTTCGCAAAGCAGGCGAACGCACCGTGGCCGAGGAATTGGCGGCGTTTCCCTGTTGACAGGGCGGGGTCATCTCCATAAACTCTGCCCCCGTCAGCCGAGCTGACTCCGTCGGTGTGTAGCGCAGCCAGGTAGCGCATCTGCATGGGGTGTAGAGGGTCGGAGGTTCGAATCCTCTCACACCGACCAAATTCCCCGGTAAAGGCCTTGTCAAACGACAAGGCCTTTTCTTTTGCCTGCGATTCGCCGCACAGGCGTGAAGCCTGTGGTGATGCACGCTGGTCGCTGCTGGCGTGAGCAGATTGTGCAGTCACCGCGCTTTATGGTGTAGTAACAACTCTGTTGCTCATTTGCCTGGCGAGGCCTCTCGTGTCTGCATCCGTATCTAAACCCTGTTGTCTGCTGATGCTCACCCTGCTGCTGGTGGGCTGCGCCACCCCTTACCAGAGTGAAAAGTCATTCTGGAACGGCCAGACCGGTTTTTCCCAGACCCGGCTTGGCCCGGACAAGTGGCAGCTGGAGTTTGTCGGCAACGATCTGGTGGACAGGGAGACCGCCCGCAAATATGTGCTCAAGCGGGCAGGGGAGCTGGCACTGGCAGAGGGTTACTCCTGGCTCAAGGTCGATGAGCTGACCATTAACCGCGATGCCGTCAGGGTGACCCCATCACGGCCGATCTTCGGCTTTGACGAGGATGAGCCGGATCTCTTTATGGCCCAGATGCAGGTGCAGCATACCATCTCGGCGCTGCTCACTTTTCGCCTGTTGCCACGGGCACTCGATGAGCGAACTCTGGATGCGAAATATCTCGCCGAAATCAAAATAAACAGTGATTAATATTGGTGGTTTGCAAGATCTATATCACATACACCTAATGGCAGGATAAAATTCTGGAGAAAGCCTCTAGATTTACCCCCTGCTTTTAGGCATTCTCCCAGCATACCAGCCGCCAGGAATCAACGGCTCGGATCACAAAAACGGACTGTTGTGGCTCCCATGCCACCGTTTACGGCTTGCACCAATCAAAACCGGGACTCCCCCATGAAAATGAATAAACTGACGGTCGCCATCCTCATCTCCATGATGTTTGGCATCCTCACCGGCCAGGGCTATCGCATGTTTGCCGCAGATCAGGCTGCGGATTTTGCCAATAACATCACGATCCTGACCGATATCTTCCTGCGACTGATCAAGATGATCATCGCTCCCCTGGTCTTCACCACCCTGGTGGTCGGTATCGCCAAGATGGGCGACACCCGCACCGTGGGGCGTATCGGTGCCAAGACCCTCGGCTGGTTTATGCTGGCCTCCCTGATGTCCCTGAGCCTGGGTCTGGTGATGGTGACCCTGATGCAGCCGGGTGTGGGGCTTTCGCTCTCCCTGCCCAATGACACCGCCAGCTCGGGCATTGCTGCCGGTGCCATTACCCTGAAAGATTTCGTGACCCACGCCATCCCCAAAAGCGTGGTAGAGGCAATGGCCACCAACGAGATCCTGCAGATCGTGGTCTTCTCACTCTTCTTCGGTCTGGCCGCCGCTGCGCTCGGCGATCTGGCCAAGCCGGTGGTGGTGCTGATGGCCAGCGCTGCCGAGATCATGCTGAAAGTGACCGGTTACGTGATGAACTTTGCGCCGTTCGCGGTATTTGGCGCCATCGCCGCCATGGTGGCCAAAGAGGGGCTGGGTATTCTGGTTACCTACGGCAGCTTTATGGCCCAGTTCTACATCGCGCTGGCCTGCCTCTGGCTGCTGCTGATCGCCATGGGCAGCGTCTTCCTGCGTGGTCGTGTCATCAAGCTGCTGGCGATGATCCGCGAACCCATCCTGCTCGCCTTCTCGACCGCCAGCTCTGAAGCCGCCTATCCGAAGACCCTGGATCGTCTGGAGAAGTTCGGTTGTGACAAGCGCATTGCCAGCTTCGTGCTGCCGATGGGTTACTCCTTCAACCTCGACGGCTCCATGATGTACTGCACCTTCGCGGTGATGTTCATTGCCCAAGCGTATGGAATCGAGCTCTCCATGGCCCAGCAGATCACCATGCTGCTGCTGCTGATGGTCACCTCCAAGGGGATGGCCGGGGTACCGCGCGCCTCTCTGGTGGTGATTGCCGCCACCCTGAACCAATTCCATATTCCGGAAGCGGGCATCCTGCTGCTGCTGGGGATCGATCACTTCCTCGACATGGGCCGCTCTGCCACCAACGTGCTGGGCAACGCCATCGCCGCCAGCGTGGTGGCCAAGACCGAAGACAGTCTGGGTGAAACCGTCGCGCTGGGCGAGAGTGAGCCAGCCAAAGCCTGATCACAACGCCATGAAAAATAAACAACAACGGCCCGCCAATGCGGGCCGTTGTTGTTTATGGCTCGTCTACACTGCTAGATAGTTTTCATCTGGAGTGTACGGTTATGAATATTGCTCGTCGACTGCAACTGATCGCGCTGCTGGTGATGCTGACGCTCATTTTTCTCAGTTGGTTCAGTATCAACCGCCTCGATTCGGCCAACCGGGATTTAGGCTATGTGACGGACAATACGGTGCCCAGTATTTCGCTGATTAAGCAAGTGCAGGCCGATTTCTATGAATTGCACTCGCTGGTGCAGACACATGTGCTCAATACCGACACCGGCAAGATGCAGCAGATCGAAACGGGTATCACCGAGATACAGGGACAGATCACTTCACTGCTCGACAAATACAAAGCTGAGATGCTCTCCAATGATGAAGATCGGCGCCTGACCGACGATGATCAACGTATTGTCGCGCAATATTATCAGGAGATAGACAAGGTTCTGCAGCTCTCCAGACAAAACAAGAACGATGAAGCGCGAGACATGCTGGCGGGAGAAGCCACCAGAGTGTTCCAGCAGTTTGCCAAGGCAATCGAGCTTCACGTCAACTTCAATATGGATTTGGGACTGGCGCTCAAGAAGCAGGGCCAGGAGAACTACGACAACAGCCTGCAAACCCTGCTGTTTATCGCCGGTGGCACCATTGTGCTGACGATGGGGCTGTTTGTCTGGTTGTTCAATCAGGTGGCCAATCCTCTTCGCACCGCCATGGATACCCTGACCCGGATCCAGCGCGACCTCAACTTTACCCTCAGAGCGGATGTGAAACAGCAGGATGAGATTGGTCTGACCCTCAATGCGGTCAACCGGTTGCTCGATACGCTGCAACAGACATTTACCGAATTTTCCGTCGGCAGCTTGCAGATCAAGAGCACTGCCGAATCCCTCTCTCAAGCGGCGCAGCACCTCGCCAGCTCGGCCAGTCAGGCCAATGATGCTACCAGTCTGATCGCCGCCGGTGTGGAAGAGATGACTGTCAGCATCACAGATATCTCCCAGCGTACCCAGGAGACGAGCCGTATCACCAATGAGTCAGGGCAGCTGGCTAGCGAAGGAAGCAGAACCATAGATCGTACCGTTCATGCCATCAACGAGATCGCCGACTCCATTCGGCAGGCCTCGGCCGAGGTCATTGCGCTGGGTGAGGGCATTTCGCGCATTGGCGGTGTGGTCAACGTGATCCGTGATGTGGCGGGGCAGACCAACTTGCTGGCCTTGAACGCGGCCATTGAGGCGGCGAGGGCCGGGGAGTCCGGCCGTGGCTTTGCGGTGGTGGCAGATGAAGTGCGCAAACTGGCTGAGCGCACAGCCCAATCCACTCAGGAGATATCTGCCACTGTAGAGGCGATCCAGCAGGAGTCGAACAATACGGTCTCCCGCATGCATCTGGTGGAGGAGAAGGTGAGCCAGGGGGTCAACATGGCTACCGAGAGTGGCGCCATTATTGCCGAGATCCGCAGTGCGTCGCACCGGGTGATGGAGCAGGTGGGCGAGATCACCAATGCCATCCGCGAGCAGAGTTCGGCCGCCGAGTCGATCGCTCACCAGGTAGAGCAGATTGCTCAGGTCGTGCAGCAAACCAGCAGCACAGCGGAGGAGACCTCAGCCGCAGCCGAGGAGCTCAATGTCACCACCGAGAGCATCCACCAGCAGATATCCCGCTATCGCATTCAGTAACGCCGACGGTTGTTATCCATCTGCTATCCCCGCCAGCCAGCTGGCGGTTTTTTTTTTATATGGCTTGCTTAGAAGCCTGAGCCCGGTTGCTGCAAAAATGCCGCCTCTTCCGGTGTGCTGGTGCGACCCAAAATGTCGTTGCGGTGGGGGAAGCGGCCAAAGCGTTCGATGATCACCTGATGACGACGGGCAAAGTCGGCAAAGCCCGCGAAGGTCGCTTGCGCCGGTGTGCCAGCCTGCTCGGCAGCCAGTGCCTCGAACAGGGCCACACTTCTGGCTTGTTGTTCGCGGGATTCGGCATGCTCCAGCGGCAGATAGAAGAAGACCCGCTCCAGTGGTGAGAGGGATTTGTCCGCCCCGATGGACAGCCCTTTCAGGCAGAGATCCCGTGCCAGCGGATCCTGGGCAAAGGCTGCAGGCGTGCCGCGATGGATATTGCGCGGCAGCTGGTCGAGCAGCAGGATCAGCGCCAGCCGACCGCTGGAGAGATCGGCCCAGTGGGCGAGACTGCCCTTGGCTGCCGCCTCCGCCAGCTCGCCAAAGCGGCTGGCCAGCAGGGCATCCGTTTCGCTGCTTTTTCCCCACCAGAGCGGGGCTTGCCGTGTGGCCCGCAGAACGTCATCGGCTTCGTCGCCAAACCAGAAATCGAGCAGAGGTTGCCAGGGTTGCATGGGAACTCCTTGAGGTGATTCAGAGGGAACCAGGAACAAATGGCTCTGGGGTGCTGCCGAAACGGCGGCTTCTCGTTACACTGTGCCATCTTTTGCCCGAAAGACGTAACCCCCCGATGGCGAGCGCCGGATTTTTGGCTCGGCCGATGATGGCCTGCGATCGCCATGAGGTGGTCCTGTTGACCCTGATGGTTATCGGGACGTACACCTCTCTCCCGGGGTTGTTCTCACTGATATAAGGAATCTTTGATATGGCCGGAACCAGTTTGTTGGCCCTGCTCGATGATATCGCCAGCGTGCTTGATGACGTGGCGCTGATGACCAAGGTCGTGGTGAACAAGCGCGA